>JAKSRN010000069.1 GCA_024403585.1 Lachnospiraceae bacterium
ACCGGCAGTTCCACATAAGGTTCTCCCTCACCCTTCTGGATCCGAACAGTATCCCCTACTTTCACACCCAGCATGTTGGCTGTCTTCTCCGAAAGGGCTGCTCCGGATACAGGATACGGGTACTTCTCTTTTGTGACACGGTTCCGGAATCGAACATACTCCTGTGCCTTCTCTACATCTTCCGGTACATACAGGGATGCACTTCTGTCTTTTCCATTGGCATTCAGTGTAACCGAATTCAAGGCTACCTGCATGCTGTCATCAACACTGGCATTGCCCTCGATGGAAGATAGGAGTTTCTCGATCTCTTCTTCCTCTGCGGTAGTATCCACAGATACCGTGGCATCCTGCATAAAGATCTCCACATACTGATTCTGGGCTACAACTGTAATAGAATCACGGATTCCGAATCCAACCAGCATCAGACCCATACAGCCACCGATTCCGATAATGGTCATGATAAAACGTTTCTTGTAGCGGAAAAGATTTCTCAATGTAGATTTTCGAGTGAAACTGAATCGCTTCCAAAGGAATGTGATCCTCTCCAGAAGGATCCTGCTTCCGCCCATCGGGGCTTCCGGCCTCATCAGTTTTGCCGGACTGGATGACAGCATACGATAACAAGCTGCCAGAGTAGCTCCTCCTGTACACAGGGCAGACAGTACAACCGCCAGCACTCCCTGTGTCAGATTCAGTGGTGTATCAAGATAAGGAAGACCGGCATACAGCATTCCGTAGGCCGACAGGATGACCCACGGCAGGACTTTCTCACCGATCACGACTCCGATCACCGCTCCGGTCAGAGTCGCCAACATAGCATAGCCAAAATACTTACCGGCAATGGCACTGCTTCCATAACCCAATGCCTTCATGGTTCCGATCTGCTGTCTCTGCTCTTCCACCATTCGGGTCATAGCAGTAAGACTTACCAGGGCAGCCACCAGGAAAAACAGTACCGGGAAAACATTGCCCAGGCTTCTCATACGATCAGCGTCCATACCGTAAGATACGCAGGACTGGATCTTGTCACGGTCCAGCACATACCATTCCGGTTTTTTCAGATCCTTCAGCTTCTCTTCGGCATCTTTCAGTTCCTCCTCAGCGTCCGCGATCTTCGGCAAAGCCTCCGCTTCTGCGTCCTCATACTCCTGTTTGCCATCCTTCCATTTTTTCAGGTTGCTTTCATATTCTTCCAGACCGTCTTCGTACTCTTTTTTACCGTCTTCCAGTTTTTTTCGGCCGGATTCATATTCTTCAAGGCCATCCCGGTAGGCAGCATCACCTTCTTCCCAGGTCTTTTGTCCTTCTTCGTACTGTGTTTTTCCCTGTTCATAAGCGTCCAGACCGGCCTGATACTGGGCTTTTCCGTCTTCAAAAGCACGATTACCCTTAGCCCATTCCTCTTCACCGGCCAGATAGGTCGCACGGGATGCTTCCAGCTGCTTTCTTCCCTCTTCCAGAGCCGCATTGCCTGCTTCCCATTCCTCCTGTCCCTTCTGCCAGGCTGCAAGGGATGTCTCATAGGTTTCCTTACCTGTATTGTATTCTGCCAGGCCCTGCTCATAAGCTTCCAGACCTTCCTGATACCGGGCTTCTCCCTCTGCAAGCTGAGCTTCTCCCTCTTCCAGAATCGTTTTCTGCTGCTCCAGTTCAGCACGTCCGTCTTTTACAAGCTGGTCCATTGCACTCAGCTGATCATAGGTAGACGCCAGCTGTCTTTCCAGTTCCTGCAACAGCTGACTCTCAGGCGGAAGATACTGTTTCATCCATTCCAGAGTCTGTGCTCCTGCCTGATACAGCTGCCAGAGTGTATTCAGCTGCCCTTCCCTCTGAACCAGTACCGCTTCCTGAGATTCCAGTTCAGCACGTCCGTCTTCCAGGGCCGCCCGGTTGTCATCCAGTTCTTTTCTTCCTTCTTCCAGCTGGGTCAAAGAATCCGCCAGCTGAGTTTCTGCTTCGTCCAGCTGCTCCTTTGCAGCAGAGAGTTCTTCGGCTCCCTTGTCCAGCTCTTCTTTTCCTTTTGCTGCCTTCTCTTCACCTGCTTTCAGCTCCGCCTCAGCAGCTTCCAGCTGAGTTTTTCCCTGATCCAGTTCGCTTCGACCATCCTTCAGCTGTTTTTCTGCAGCGTCAAGCTGCCCTTTGGAATCCTGTAATTCTTTTTGACCGTCATCCAGTACTTTTTTCGCATCCTGCAGCTCTGTCTGACCGTCATCCAGTTCCTTCTTAGCGTCCTTCAGTTCTTTCTCGCCGTCTTTCAGTTTTTCTTCGCCGTCATCCAGCTCCTTCTTGGCATCCTGCAGTTCTTTCTTGCCATCCTTCAGCTTCTCTTCACCGTCGTCCAGCTCTTCCTTCGCATCCTGCAGTTCCTGTTTTGCATCCGTGATCTCCTGTTTACCGTCTGCGATCTTTTCCTCTGCATCCTTTCGGATCAGATCATATCGTCTCTGTTCACAGGAATCCGCCATTCCTTCCAGCTTATCCACAAGGGAATCAGTAAGTTCCTTATATGCATCACTGTAGCTGTTCAGTTCCTCCGAGCCTTTTACCTTGATGTAGACTTCCGTATATACATCCAGATCAAATACCTCCGGAGCAACCACCAGATAACCACTGAGACTTCCATCTCCGATGGAGCCTACACCACGGGTCAGATCCATATAGTAAGGAAGATTTCCATAACCGACAATGGTAAAGACCTGCTCTGTCAGAGAATCTTCCAGAGGAGTATCTGTTCCTGAAACGATCTTAACAAGATCGCCAAGGGCATATCCTCTGTTTTTCATGAATCTGGCATCCATGATACATTCATTGCTTTTCTGAATCTCTCTGCCGGCTTCCAGCATACAGCGGTTCACCTGCTTATTGTCAGCGATCAGCTTTACAGCCAGCTCATCGTTCTGCTCCTTCAGCAGTACATCCATGGAATAACCGCCTACAGCCAGTTCCGTCTCTTCCAGCTTATTAATATCCTGCACGTCTTCTTCCGTAAGACCCATGGTAGAAAGAACACGGATGTCCATCAGTTCCGTATCATCGTAATACCGGTCTGCCGTCGCCTTCATATCTCCGCCCGCCGAACGGATCCCTGCAAAGAATGCAGCCCCCAGCATTACAATAAAAAAGATGGACAGAAAACGTCCCTTGTTCTTCAGGATCTCACGCAGAAATTCTTTCCTAAGTACACCTTTCATTCCTGCTCCTGCCCTTCTTACCACTCAATGTCTTCCACCGGCACCGGATGGGCATTGCACTCCATCTTACTGACCCTTCCGTTTCGGATATGGATCACGCGGTCTGCCATAGGTGTCAATGCTGTATTATGGGTGATCACGATCACCGTCATCCCCTTCTCCCTGCAGGTATCCTGCAACAGCTTCAGGATTGCCTTACCTGTCACATAATCCAGTGCACCGGTAGGCTCATCGCAGAGAAGCAGTTTTGGGTTCTTTGCCAGTGCCCTTGCGATGGCAACCCTCTGCTGTTCACCACCGGACAGCTGTGCCGGGAAGTTTCCTTTACGGCCTCCCAGTCCTACTTCCTCCAGGATCACACTGGGATCCAGAGGATTCTTACAGATCTGCATGGCCAGTTCCACATTCTCAAGAGCAGTCAGATTCTGCATCAGATTATAAAACTGAAAAACAAAACCAATGTCCTCTCGTCTGTACTGTACCAGTTTTCTGTTTCTGAAGCCGGCAATGTTCACGCCATCCACCAGCACCTCTCCGCTTGTTGCCGTATCCATTCCACCCAGGATATTCAGAACCGTTGTCTTGCCTGCACCGGATGGTCCGACGATAATAGCAAATTCCCCTTTTTCAATCTCAAAATCAATTCCGTCACAGGCACGGATCTCCACTTCTCCCATCCTGTAGACTTTTGATACATCCTTTAAAGCCACATATGCTGCCATATAATACCTCTTCAATACATATTTGCGTTGTCCATTTTATGATAACAAAAAAAAGAGCAGATATCTGCTCTTTTTTTCTTCAACACCAGTCTTCGGTTGGTTTAACGTTACCATTCCGATCTTCCGCCTTAGTGTCTTCCCTTCAGGATTGGAGACAGTGGCTTATAGATCAGGAAGCACAGGATTACATTCAGAATTCCCTTAATGATCGTGAATGGCACATTGAAGATCAGAAGACACTTCTCAATGCTGTCCACGGACGGGATGATTGCTTTGTAAGCCTCAACAATTACTTCCTTTGGCATAAAATTGTAGTATACAGGATACACTACATAAAGATTTGTAACATAAGACAGAAGGCCCATCGCAACAGCTCCTGTGATAGAAGCGATCAGCGCACCTGACTTTGTTTTTTTACGCTTATAGATCAGACCTGCAACACCAGTAAAGATTGCTCCCAAAATAAAGTTGGAAAGCTCACCGACACCAAAAGATCCTGAAACTGTTACATGCAGAAGGTTCTTGATCAGCTCGATCAGTATACCGGACAGAGGACCTGCGGAAAATGCTCCCAGAAGAGCAGGCAGATCGGAAAAATCCAGTTTGATAAAGGTTGGCATGAACATCGGAACAGGAAACTCAATCAGCTGCAGAACAAAAGCCACAGCTGAAAGGATACCGGTTACTGTGATAAACCGAACATAACTACCGGTTTTTCTTGGGTTTGAATTAGACATGATAAATCCCCTCACTTCAATTTTTTACCGTATCAGTGTACTACAGAAGAGAAGATTTTACAAGTCATGCTGTTTCCCAACAAGGCAGGAAGGAGTTTTTACTGCTCACGGAACTGGATGCTGCCTGTAGCTGCGTCCATTCCGTCAACAATAGCCAGAGACTCCAGCTGGAAGCCCAGATTACGGATCAGTTTTCCACCGATCTGGAAGCCCTTCTCGATGGCAATTCCAATACCCTCAACTGTTGCACCGGAGGACTGAACGATGCGGATGAGACCCTGCAGAGCACATCCGTTTGCCAGGAAGTCATCAATGATGAGGACATGATCTTCCTCAGTAAGATATTTTTTAGAAACAATGACGTTGTTCACATTCTTATGGGTGAAGGACTCTACCTCTGCAGAATAGAACTCACCGTCGATGTTGATACTCTTGGATTTTTTTGCAAATACAACCGGTACGCCAAACTCCAGAGCTACAACTGCAGCAATACCGATTCCGGAAGCCTCGATGGTCAGGATCTTATTGATATTCTTTCCTTCAAAACGTTTTTTCCACTCCAGGCCCATCTCGCGGAACAGTTCTACATCCATCTGATGGTTCAGGAAGTTATCAACTTTCAGTACATTTCCCTCTCTTACGATTCCGTCTTTTGCAATTCTCTCTTCCAGGCAGTTCATAGTTTTCCTCCTCTACATGGTACTTTTGTTTTCGCTTCTAAACTTCTATATTCCTACATGTTGCTATCAAAGGCATCAGACCTGCGACATCCGTCTGCCGGCATTCGTCCTTTTGTATCAGTTTTTGTATCTGTCCCACGGCATACCTGCAGGTTTCTGCAGCTTCTGTCCTGCGACATCAGTACAGGTACATGCTGTAAAAGGAAACCTGATCTCCGTCCCAGGAGATTGGAATTCCAGCTTTCTCTGATAAAACAGTTACATTTATACAGTATGCTGATAAACAGCATGCCACTTTTTCGGGCATAATGCAAGGTTTTCCCTCTTTTGCCTTGCATGTTTTACATAAAGAACATGCACCGGCATAGATTGGGAGACCTTCTTTTGGCAAGGCACCCGACTCCAGCAGTTCCTTCATCAAAAGATCCTGTCTGTGAATGTGATCCGCTTTGATCAGATTTGACTGTTCCCAATCATAGGCATCCACTCCGTCACAGGCAGTACAGATCAGAAATCCATAGGTATATTTCTTTGTTTTTTCGATCATCTCCTCCACGCTGCCACATAATGGCGGGCAGGAATAGCTGGCATTGTAGTTACCACAGAGATTATCTTCACAGCACACGCGGAATTCCGGGGCGAACTCAAAGTCCTCCACCCGAACCGTCTTCGCATAGGTAAAACCCATCTCAAGTGCTCTTTTTATTGCATCCATTGTCACACCCCCACACTCAGACAATCAGAGCCATATAACCCCAGGACCATATGATCTCTTCAAATGCATGCTCCAGATACTCTTCGATATCCGCTTCACTGTATCCTGTCATGCGAAGTATTACTACAACAAGCGCCTTTGCCTTCTCCTCGATATATTCCTCATCCAGCTCATAACGAAGGAAGAGAGCATGGCGGATCATAGTAAGTGTCAGTCCCAGCCACTGTGTTTTCAGCACCATGGAATACAGATCCCCGCCCGGCAGCAGCATTCCGGAATAGAGACCTTCCAGCATCACCAGACGGATTCGGGACTCCAAAGATTCCCAGATTCCTTCAAATTCCCTGTACATCTTACTTGTGTAGTCATCATCTGTCAGTTCAAACCAGTCTGCCCTGTCAGTCACTTCACTGAGTACAGACTCATACAGTTTTTTCTTCCTGTAGTTCTCACAAACATCCAGGAAGAGTTCATTCCTCTCGGTAAAGTGATCGATCAGGTCTCTGCCTGCATGTAATACGGTAGCTTTCAGCTGGCTGATCACTTTCTCAGAGAACATTTCTTCAATATAGTTTTCTTTTAACTGCTCACCCTTTTCATAGAAATCCAGCATCAGACCAAAGAGCATGATCCATCCGGTGGTCAGCGGGATATCCTCTCTTGCGATCAGTTCCATAGCCTTTTTCCGGATCAGGAACAGGCGTGAATCCTCCTCGCCGGTTTCTGTGGCAGCCTCCATCAGCTCCTTCTCCGTTCCTGTAAGGGCTGACAGATCTTCCATCACTTCCTCTTTCAGGGCGAATCTACCCTTCTTCCACAGAAGATCCAACGCTTCCGGACAGCCAAGGTCCAGGGCATATTCAAGACGTGTGGTGTAGGATTGGCATTTTCTAGGGAAGGTATGACAGGTACAGGAGATGCATTCTTCCCCATAGGCCAGAACGATCTCACAGAGTTTTCTGTCATTCAGGAAAGGACAGACCTTTGTCTTTCCCATATCAATGGCATAGCCCTCAGGCACCTTTTTTACCAGGTCACTTAAGTGGGTCCTTCCGGAAAAACCAGCAATTCCCTGCACGGTTTCCGGGATCTTCAGACTTTTCCAGCTCTCTTTATGGGCATCATCCACAGCAATGGTCCATTCCTGGCAGCAGGTATAGCTGCATTCGGATGCACTGCAGGTAAAAGCGTCATAATAATCAGGTTTAATAATCTTCATCTTTTTCTCTCAACCCAGCGTAATTCCCACCAGATCTTCTCTTTCTAAGGTTGCCAGCATCTCTTTAGAAATCTTAGGATTCTTCAGAACGCGCACCGCCTGGTTCACCATGGCCTTCTCCAGATAGTTCCGCACATCTCTGGCATTGGCATAGTTTGCCGGCTTATTGCTGCATCTTTCTGAAAAGAAGCTGCGTGCCTCTTCCAGTGCACCCTCGGACAGGGTATATTCCTGCTTTCTGCACTGGCCTTTCAGGATCTCAATCTCCTCTTCTGCCGTATAGTCCTCAAAATACAGGAATCTGTTGAAGCGGGATCGAAGGCCCGGATTGGAATCCAGGAATTCCTGCATCAGTCCTGTATAGCCTGCAACGATAACGATCAGATCATCTCTGTGATCTTCCATATCTTTCAGAAGTGTGTCTACCGCTTCCTGTCCGAAATCACCCTGTCCTTTATTATTGGTCAGTGCATATGCTTCATCCACAAACAGGATTCCGTCCAGTGCCTCTTCCACCACATCGTGTACCTTTGCTGCAGTCTGACCGATGTAGCCACATACAAGACCGCCTCGATCCACTTCCACCAGTGTGTCTTTTTTAGAAGCACCGATCGCATAATAGATCTTTGCCAGTAAACGGGCTACTGTAGTTTTACCGGTTCCCGGATTGCCCATGAAAACCATATGTCTGCTGATGGCAGCAGTTTTCATTCCGTTTTCTTTTCGAAGCTTCTGCACCTTCATCAGGTTGATCAGATTGTTCACTTCTTTTTTTACTTCTGTCAAACCGGTCATGCCGTTTAATTCGCCCAGCAATTCCTCGACCGTCTCCTCAGCAAGAGGTGCAGCATCTTCTTCCTCCACATCCTGCACCCTGGATGCATTAAAACGGACAACCGTCTTTTTATCCGGGCGGAGCAGGCCATACTCCTTCAGAAAAGAGTCCAGCATGGTGCAATAACCGGTCAGTCGTTCAACCTCTTTCACCCCTGCCTGAGGATTCTTGGAGATAAACAGCTGGCCCAGTTCTCTGAAGGTATCAGACAGGACCTTGGCCTTCTTGTTTTTATATTCGTCTTTGGAGATCTTTCTCCCGGCATCTGCCAGAGTCAGATATTTCAAAGCCAACGGGATTCGCTTGCCGAAATCATTCTGTCCCGGACTTAAATTTTTCTTTACAATCTCAGCTGTTCTGGCATTCAGTTCTGTTTCCAGCATCTCATTCATGAATGCGATCTCGGAAGCAGAGAGTTTCTCATCCACAATAGCCAGATAAAAGAGAAAATCTCTGAAATCTCTTCTGAGATCCTGTCTCAGGCTGATCTTTAACGGCTGTTTCAATACGCCGTTTGCCTCAATATAATCACACATCTCATAGCACTGGGCTATAAGCTGTTTCACATTTGCTTCTTCTGACATGGGTTTACATCTTTCTTTCTATTTA
>JAKSRN010000007.1 GCA_024403585.1 Lachnospiraceae bacterium
ATACACTGCTCCCGTCAGGGATGTCGTCGCCGGTACAGATGAATGCCCGTTTTGTGCAAACAAAAAAGTCTTACCCGGATATAATTCATTTGCTGTCAGACACCCGGATCTTATAGATGAGCTCGATCCTATCGCCAATTATCTGCTCCCCGTGTCTGCGGATGAGGTCTTGGATTCATCCGCTAACAAATTCTGGTTCATCTGTAAAAAGGATAGCAGGCATCACTATCTTATGTCGCCGAAGACCAGACTTATGTTCCAGAAGAGACGGCGCGAGCCATGTCTCTATTGCAGAGGGCAGAGGCGCAAGCTGAATCATTTTGTCCCACAACCCGATTTTTGCTAAAAAAAGAAGACCACCGTTCTTGACGAACTGTGGTCTTTCTTTATATTCATAAACAATTTTTTACGAAGCTGTGGGATGATCTCTTCTGAATAACTGAATTTATTTTGTACTTTTCATGAAAACGTACATTTGAAATCCATTCCGTTATTAGTATATATTTGATGGGTTTTGTACATTTTTCAAATTTTTCGCCCAAAAATTTTTTTCAGTTAATTTCAGGACAGCACTTAATTTCAGTTAACTCTCAGAATTAGTTCAGCTGATCTTTCAGAGCTTTTCCTGCTTTGAATTTAGGATTTTTAGAAGCAGAGATCTGCATGCTCTCACCTGTCTGTGGGTTGCGTCCCTCTCTTGCTGCTCTCTCGCTGATCTCGAATGTACCGAAACCAACCAGCTGTACTTTCTCACCTTTCTTTAATTCTTCTGTTACAGTATCGATAAATGCTTTTAAAGCTGCCTCACTGTCGCTTTTTTTCAGACCTGTCTTCTGTGCAATTGCTGCTACTAATTCTGTCTTGTTCATCGAATAATCCTCCTGATTTCTATTTATTATACTTTATAACCTTGACCTGTCCTTTTGTCAAGAATTTCGTTATCAGCCAGTACATTATACCCCATTGTTTTCAAAAAAGAAATGCTTAATTGGCGGAAACCCTTTAAATATTGCAAAAAAGACGTATTTCCTTATAATAAAAATCAGGTCAAAGGAAGCGAGGACAGGAAAAAATGGATTATGAAAAACTGATACGGGTCCGCCAGCAGCGGAATGCCTTCTGCAACAGCATCGGTCTTGAAGTCACTGAGATTGGTCCCGGATGTGCCAAAAGCAGACTGACACTGAGAAAAGATCATATGAATCCTGTAGGGAGCGTACACGGAGGCTGCATCTTCACCATGGCTGACACAACTGCCGGAAGTGCTGCCAGTTCCTATGGCATACAGGCAACCACGCTGGACAGCAGCATTCATTTTCTGCGTCCGGGCATGAACACCGACTGCCTCTATGCAGAAGCCACAGAGATCAAACACGGAAAACGAGTTTCCGTCTATGCAGTGGACGTGACAGATGCAGAGGGAAATCTCCTTGCCCATGCCACCTTCACCTATGCCTC
This sequence comes from Lachnospiraceae bacterium, assembly GCA_024403585.1. Classification (GTDB taxonomy): domain Bacteria; phylum Bacillota; class Clostridia; order Lachnospirales; family Lachnospiraceae; genus JAKSRN01. The sequence continues at coordinate 1,459 of JAKSRN010000007.1, forward strand.
TCTGGGCAAACCCATTGATATGACTCTTGACAGCGAAACGTAACTTATACTAATATAAAGAAGCATTGATGAGAGATAGTAAACAGATTTCTTTGTCTCAGAGAGAAGATGGGTGGTGCGAATCTTCACAGGGAGCTGTTGAACCGGGCTCGGAGCATACAACTTTATAAAAAAGTGAACCGTGTCAGAAAAGAGACGGTTAACAAGGGTGGTACCGCCGATAATGAAGAACTTATTGGTCCCTTAATTCTCCGAAAAGAGAGTTAAGGGGCTTTTTTATTTCGGAAAAGGATTCCTTCTGCAGAAGGAAAACCGGGAAACAGGCTTTAGAAAAGGCAGCATTTTCCTCAAGAAAGGAATCCGGCAGGCAGTACAGTACTTTTAATATATGTAAGGAGGAACATTATGAAGCTGAAAAACTTAGTAGGCGACCGCTTTAAAGAGCGTCCGTCAGATTGTGTCATTGAAAGCCATGCTCTTTCCGTAAGAGGAGGCTATGTAAAATATGTAGCCAATGGTATCTATTCTCTGTACCCGCCAATGAAGCGTGTAACAGCAAAGATTGAGAACATCATCCGTCAGGAGATGGACGATGCAGACTGTCAGGAAGTTCTCTTCCCTGTAGTTCTGCCTGGTTCTCTCTGGGAGGAGTCCGGACGATTCACCAGCGTTGGTGAGGAGCTCCTTCGTTTCAAAGACAGAAACGACACTTCCATGGTTCTTGGTATGACTCACGAGGAGGCTGCTGTTCAGCTGGTACGCGAGTATGGCCAGACTTATGCAAAATATCCTTTTGCCATCTACCAGATCCAGACTAAATTCCGTGATGAGGCAAGACCACGTGCAGGTCTGATCCGTGTTCGTGAGTTCACTATGAAGGATGCATACTCCTTCCATACTTCCCAGGAAGATCTTGAGAAATACTACGATGTTATGGCAAATGCCTACGATCGTGTATTTGCCCGTGCCGGTATCCCAGAGGTTGTTTCCGTAAAATCCGACTCCGGTATGATCGGCGGAAGCGTATCCCACGAATACATGCTCCTGGTTGACGCAGGTGAGGATTCCATCGTTCTCTGTGACGAGTGTGGATACTCTGCAAACATGGAGGCTGCTGATACAACCGTTGACAACTCTGCTTCTTCTCCTGCAGGTGAGCTGACAAAAGTGCTGACACCAGACTGCAAAACAATCGAGGATGTATGTGCATTCCTGAAACTGCCTGTAGAAGAGTCCTGCAAAGCAGTTATGTACCAGAAAAACATGACAGACGAGTACGTTGTTGTCTTCTGCCGTGGCGACTACGAAGTAAACGAGACAAAACTCTGCAACTACCTTGGCGAGAAAGTACATCCTGCAGTAGTAACTGAGGAGTCCGGTCTTTGCGCTGGCTTCTGCGGACCTTACAACCAGACAGCTGCATGCCAGATCATCTACGATAAATCCCTGATGGGCATCGAGAATCTGTGCTGCGGTGCTAATGAAGTAAACTACCACTACACAGGTCTGAATATCAAACGTGATATCGGCGATGTAGAGTATGTAGACGTATCCAAGATCCAGACCGGCGGTATCTGCCCTTGCTGTGGCAAGAAGAGCATCCGCATCAGCCGTGGTATCGAGGTAGGTAACATCTTCCAGCTTGGAACAAAATACTCCAAATCCATGGAGATGACCTATACAGACGAGAACGGTGAGTCTCAGACTCCAATCATGGGATGCTACGGTATCGGTGTAGGACGTCTTGCAGCATCTGTAATGGAAGCAAAACACGATGACTACGGTCCAATCTGGCCAATCTCCATCGCTCCATGGCAGGTACATCTCTGCTGTATGCGTGTAGACAAAGCTGACTGTAAAGAAGCTTCCGATAAGATCTACAACGATCTGCAGAACGCAGGTGTAGAGGTAATCTACGATGACCGTAAAGCACGTGCCGGCGCTATGTTCGCTGACGCTGACCTCTTAGGCGTTCCGGTTCGTATCACAGTAGGACCAAAGAACCTGGCAAACGGACAGGTAGAGCTTTCCACACGTGACAAACGAGTTTCCAAACTGGTTAATGCTGATGAGATCATCGCTGAGGTTCAGGCACTGATCGCTGAGCTGTATGCTGAGATCAATGCAAAAGTACCTGCAAAGAAAGAGTCCGGATGGAACTAATCTTCTGAACAGAATCTGACGGGGCAGACGTCCTGTCAAAGAACCCTGCCCGAAGATTTCAGATAAGAGCAACAAGAAAAGACGGAGCACACATCGCTCCGTCTTTTTTGTTATTCTATATTTGTGTTATTCGGCTATATCTGCTGATCCGGTTCACCGCGGTTCTCACCACAGTGGGTTTTTCCCTTTCCTGTCAGTCTTGCCAAGACAGTCTATCACACCTCGATATGCAGCACTCTCTGGGATGGTTTGTATTTGATCACATCCACGCCTGCTGCCTTCAGCATCATGGCTGATGCAGTCACCGCCGGAGTGCCGTCATACTTGTTGCTGTCGAAGATCACTGTCTTGATTCCACACTGGATAATCGCTTTTGCACACTCATTGCAAGGGAAGAGGGTAACATACATCTTTGCCCCTTCCAGGCTTCCGCCCCTGTAGTTCAGAATGGCGTTCAGTTCACTGTGGGTAACATAGAAATATTTTGTTCCCAGCGGATTCTCTGCTGCATTCTCTCTGCCCCAGGGAAATTCATCATCAGAGCAGCCCATAGGGAAACCATTGTAGCCCAGTGAAAGAATCTTGTTGTCCTGACTGACAATACAGGCTCCAACCTGAGAATTTGGATCTTTTGATCTGTGGGCTGCAAGCTTTGCAACCGCCATGAAGTACTCATCCCAAGAGATATAATCCTGTCTTTTTTCTCCCATATGCTCTGTCTCCCCCTTTTTATGCAGTTATTTTTTCAGCTCATCTTCGTTGATTCTGGTTACCAGTCCCCCAACAAGAATCTCCAGCACCTCGAAGCATTTTCCATAAGATGTGAGCGGTTCGCCGTATAAAGGAACAACATCACCTTTCGCACCAACATATTCTGTGAGGGTATATACATTCCCTGCATCTGAATAGGTGCTCCACACCCGGTCTTTCTGACTGTCTTCCATGGTCAGAATCAGCGTTTTCGCTGTGATCTCTTCCTGTGTCAGCTGTTTTGCCGTATGGTCTTTGGCAGTCAGTCCCTGGCTGACCAGGATTGCTTCTGCTTTCGGATTCACCGGCTCCGGAAAAAGTACCACCAGTCCTCTTGATAAGATCTTCAGATCTTCTGACAGAAGAAACTGCTGCCGCATGATCTCTGCCGCCATTGGAGCCCGGGCAGTATCATCTGCATCCAGAAAAATAACTTTTTCAAATTTTTTCACTGCTCTACTCCCCTTCAACCTGAATCACTGTGTGTCCTGCCGCCTTCAGCAGGCGGTTCATGATCGCCATACCCATCTGTGGTGTGCGGAAAGATTCTGAAAAGATCACATCCACGCCGATCTCATCAAAGTCACGAAGTACTTCATAAAGATGTCTGGCGATGGTTTCCTCCTCTGTTCTGCTTCCAATAGACAGGATTGTTCCATCTGTATAAGACCTGCGGGTTTCATCGGTACAGATTACCCCAACCCGTCTGCCTTCTTTTATATTTGCTTCTGTAAGTTCCCGGATCTTTGCCACCACTGCTTCTGATGGTCCTTCAACAATGGAAAGATCTCCTTTTGGTGCGTAATGCTTATAACGCATGCCCGGTGCTTTTGGACGGACATGGGCTGTCTCGTGAAGAAGCCCCGGATCCAGTTCCACCTGTCCCAGGATCTCCTCTAATTTTTCCTGATTCAGGAATCCCGGACGGAGGATCATCGGTGTCTCTTCCGTACAATCAACGATCGTTGATTCCAGTCCGATCTCCACCTGACCGCCATCTATGATCATCTCTATACGGTCACCCAGATCTTCGATCACATGCTCTGCCATGGTCGGACTTGGTCTTCCGGAAACATTGGCACTTGGTGCTGCCACATAGCCACCGGCCTGGCGGATCATCTCCCTTGCGATCCTGTTGGACGGAAGTCGTACCGCAACGGTATCCAGTCCGCCTGTGGTTGCATAGGGAACAATATCTGCTTTCGGAAAGATCATGGTCAATGGTCCCGGCCAGCATCGCTCTGCCAGAATTCTTGCCTTTTCCGGAATTTCTTTTACAATGGCAGGAAGTGCTTCCAGATCTGCTATATGGATGATCAGCGGATTATCTGATGGTCTTCCCTTGGCTGCATAGATCTTTCTGGAAGCCTCCGGATCCAGTCCGTTTCCGCCGAGACCATACACTGTCTCTGTAGGGAATCCAACCAGACCACCCTGCTTCAGGATCTCTCCTGCTTCCTTTAATGCCGGCATATTCATCTCGTCTTCTGTCATACGGACAAGTTTTGCCTTCATACCTATCGCTTTCTTTCTCTCTATATTTTGTAACCGGTTTATTCTCCGATTTTGCTTGCTTATTCTTCAGGAGATTATTCTACAGCTTCTGAAAATACTCTTCTGAAACTTCCTCTTCTGCAGATTCCCCGCCTGTAAACTCCTCTGCAGCAGCTTCTGCCTCTTCCTCTTCACCCGGTACTTCTGCCTGGGCTCCGGCTGCTTTTGCTGCTGCAACAGCTGCCTGCTGTTCATCAATGGATTTCAAAACTTCCTCTACAGAAAGGACTTTGATCTCAGGGATATCTCTTGGATCATCCTCGTTATCGTCATCATCCACCATGATATGGTGCATATTGTTCATGGATTCCAGTTCAGCCGGTCCATCTGCTTCGTCAAAGAGTTCTTCCACTGGCTGGCTGCCCTCGGCAAGCTGGCTCTTCATGAAAGAGATCTGCTCCTGGAAACTGGATCCTTCTGTAAGCGGAGTCTCCGGAATTCCGGTACACTCCTCCAGCTCCTTCATAATATTTGCAAATGGATCCTCCTGCTCGGTATAGCTGCCCACCAGATACTCTACGTTCTCATAGGACTGCATACACTGTTTGCGAACTTCCTTCAGAAGCTCCAGCAGAACATCCAGTTCCTTCTGGATCGCCTGGTGTTTCAGTCTTCCCTCATCCAGCTTATCATCGATCTGTGCCTGTACCTGATCCAGACGGCGTTTTGCCAGATTTCTTGCCTCCTGAATGATCCTTCTTGATTCCTCTCTGGCATCAATGATCATTCGGTCTGCTCTTACACGGGACTCGTATACAAGACGGCCGATCTGCTCATAGTTATCAATATAGGCCTGGTACTTTTCTTTGATATCACGATCTTTCTGTCTGAGCAGGTCATCTTTCTCATCCAGCTTATCTGTCAGTTCCTGGATGATCTGCTCTTTCTGTTTCAGACGCTGAAGCAGACGGTTTTTATTCACATAAGCTTCATCCTGCATCTTCTGGATATGTCTTTCAACATCATCCTTATCATATCCACCCACCAGAGTGGTTCTGAATAATTCATTCTCAGCCATGTCCTATCCCCTTCTTTTTATTTTACCCCTGCATAACAGATGCGATCACATCCCAGACTTCCGGAGTCTCATACCCCAGTCTCCAGCATGCCACACCTGCCAGATTGTAGTTTTTGATCATCTCCACACGCAGCTTCATGGATTCCGGATCTTCCATCCAGATACTGTAACGGGCTGTGCCGTCATCGGAAGTTCCCACATACTGTCCCACGGAAGCATCCCACTCCGGTGTGATTCCGTGTGCTGTCAGGAATTCCTGCTGTGCTGCCATGCTGAGTGCCTGTGTATCCGGTACGCTGCTTCCGTATCTCTCTACCCAGCAGCGTCCGTAGAACGGAACAGCATTGATCACATAAGCCGGATCTGCCTCCCGTAATGTATCTGTGATACCCTTCTCTGCAAAACCAGAGGATGCCACGGAGCCAATCTCCTCGCTCTGAAGAGTGTGCTCGTCATATCCCATGATCACCAGATAGTCAACACATTTCACCTGTTCCCCTCTTCTGTAATACCAGGTATAAGTAGGAACGAAATTATCTACGGAGACCACAAGGCCTCTCTCATGCGCTGCAATACTCAGTTCTTTCAGGAACTGAAGAAACTGAGGTGCTTCCTCTTCACTGATGGTTTCCAGATCCACATTGATACCATCCATACCGGTGTCAGCAGCGATCTGCATAAGCTGAGCAACCGCGGTAGCTCTTGCTGAGGAATCTGCAAGAACGGTCCCTGTACGAACCTCCTGTCCGTTTACATCTCCGAACATTCCCCAAACCTTCAGACCGGCTGCATGAGCAGTATTTACATAGTCTGCAGATGCGTGGGAAAGAATATTTCCGGCCTGATCCTTCAGAGAAAGCCAGGTTGGTGATATGGTATTCATTCCGGTGGTTCCTGTAATATAGTCAGCCAGATACTGGTTATTGGCTGCGGAATCGATATAATGCCATCCCATCACTACAGGACTGTCGCTCAATACTTTCGGGAAAATAAAGCGCTCATCTGTCTGGTGTGTAATGGCCGGCTCGGCATCTGCACTCAGCAGGTTGCTTTTCACATATCCGATATATCCATCAGCTGTAGAAACATGACTCCATTCATCCACAGTATCCAGAAGTACCAGACTGTCTCCGGCCTCCACTTCTGTCAGGATCTCACTCTTTCTGCCACCTCTGTATCGTACCTGTGTCTTCTTGGTCGCTGTACAGGTGGAAAGATCTGACCACTTTGTACGGATCACAACTCTGCCCGGCTCTTCCAGTGTCACAAGATCCACATCGGAATAGTCTCGGATCAGATCTGCTGAGATCCATGCATTCTCACCATCATCCAGCACAGCACCTGTGCCATCATCAGGACTCCAGCTGCAGGTTCCACCCGGTAATGTCAGCATCAGCTGTTTTGCTGCCGCATCCCAGTAATAACCGCAATCCACATAGTCCCATACGGTTTTGTAGTTCAGATATATCTGTCCGTCTCTCACGATTCCTTTAGCGTCCAGCACTTCGTCATTCACGATCACTGCCGCCTCATCGGATGCCACCATACCATAATAAGATAAAGCGTTCATCCTTTTACCGGAATACGAGAAATGTCCAAATCCAATTACTGCGCCCCCTCCGATCACCGCAATTGCAGCAACACACAGAATCACCGGCAGCATTGATTTCTTTTTATTCATATATTACCTCCCCCTGATCTGAATATTTTCTCTGCAGATATTACTATCACGAGAACCATAGAATCAGGGCATATTACCAAAATATCTTACCATAATCAGCAGTTCTGTTCAAGAAAGCTCCTCTTTTTTTGTTTTCTTTTCATAAACTTTCCAGAACCATGCCGCATGCCCTGGCTCGTTGCCTTCGCGAAAACGAGTTACGCTCGTTCGCGGGCAGTCGCCGGATCCATGCAAGCATGCGCCTGGCTCGTTGCCTTCGCGAAAAATGACAACACCGGCACAGCTCTTCAGGGGACCTGCCTGTTTCTGAGCTGTGCCGGTGCTTCTTCCGGACTTTCTATTCTTTTTGATCGTGTCATCTTTTTCTGTGGTAGAGCCTCTTAGTGTCGCGGTGTGAATCAGCTTTTCCACAGTTTCCCCATGGGACGGCAAAGATCTGTCGGCATCTTTCACCGTTTAGAAAGCGGTCCCGGCAAGCCGTTTAGTTACGCTGTGTCTTTCAACAGGAAACAAAAGTTCCTCTGTCTGCCATTATAAAGGATTGTTTCAGCTTCATATGGAATCTGTCTGCGAATGCAGAAAAAATGTTCCTTAAGACATGTGCATGCTGCGGAAGATCTTCCGCAAAAAAGAAAAAAGAAAAGAAATTCCGGGTTCTGAATGTCCTCAAAAATGAATCACCTCCATTTCCTACGGCTTTTCAGTACACATCTTTCTTGAACCCAGTATACACCATCCAGAAAAGCATGTAAAGAATTTTCCAAATCAATTTGCGTTTCAAAGTTCTTCGGTATATAATAGTCCCATCTATTTAAACGGAGTAACGACTATGAAGATTGAAAAAATCAATGACAAACAGATTCGCTGTACCCTGACGGGTGATGATCTTTCCAGCCGTCAGATCAAACTCTCAGAACTTGCTTACGGAACAGAAAAGGCCAAAGCACTTTTCCAGGATATGATGCAGCAGGCAAAAAAAGAATTCGGTTTCGAGCCGGACAATGCACCGATCATGGTGGAAGCGATCCCAACCGCACCGGACAGCATTGTGCTGATCATTACCAAAGTGGACGATCCGGAAGAACTGGACACCAGATTCTCCCGTTTTTCAGAAGCGCTGAAAGAAGAACTCACCTCCGCTCCGGAGAAACATTTTGCCGGTGCAGATGACATACTGGATCTGTTCCGAAAGATCTGTGATGCCAAGGAAAGCAATTCCGAAGACCAGGAAACAAAAGAAACTGCCAGCGACAGCAAAGAAGAAGACAAAGAGGATTCCGCCAAAGAGTCAGAGAAAGAGGTGACTCCTCTCAGTCTGATCCAGCTTTTCCAGTTTTCCAACCTGGATGAGGTGATCGAAGCAGCCCATGGTCTGCATAATTTTTATAATGAATACAACTCCCTTTACAAGGATACACTGACCGGTAACTATCTGCTGGTTGTCAACCAGGACAACTGCAGTCCGGAGGATTTCAACAAGGTCAGCAACATGCTTTCCGAGTACAGTGATTCCTGTATGTTTGCACCATCCGCGGTTGCCTTCCTCGATGAGCATACAGACTGCATCCTCCGGGGTAATGCCATTCAGACACTGAGCGAACTGTAATAAGAACCAACCCAATGGGTACCATACAGAAAACCGTATTTCCAGTATAGGAAAGACACGGTACAGAAAAACAACATATAGAAAAAACCGTATAAAAAACAGCTGCACATTTCCGTGCAGCTGTTTTTTCCATCTTTTCTTTTTCTGATTGATCTCTGCTATTTGGTCAGATACTCCACAACAGCTTCCATTGCCTCTTCTTCATCCTGACCATTTGCAATGACCGTGATCTCCTCACCATTGTCAATTCCAAGTGCCATCATACCCATAATGCTCTTGGCATTGATTTTTTTCTTTCCACTGATGATGTGGATCTCACTCGAAAAGCGACCTGCGACCTGTACCAACATAGCGATCGGTCTTACATCTAATCCATGTTCTACCTGCACAGTAATTGGTCGTTCAATCATCTCACTACTACTCCTCTCCACGTTCTATCCTGACTTTTTCCGCGATCTCACCCAGTTTACGCAACCGATGGTTGACACCGGATTTTCCTACGGGCGGGTCAAGATATTGTCCAAGCTCCTTTAATGATGCTTCAGGATATTTTAACCTGACTTCTGCCATTTCGTCAAGATTCCCCGGTAATCCCTTAAGACCAATGGTCTTCTGAATATACCGGATATCTTCTAACTGGCGGACTGCCGCATTCACGGTCTTGTTAATATTAGCGGTTTCACAATTTACCTTCCTGTTGATGCTGCCGCGCATCTCCCTGACGATCCGGACATTCTCCATCTCCAGAAGAGCAAGTCTGGCTTCCATATAAGCCAGCAGATCCACAATCTGTGTACCCTCTTTTACATAGACAATGTGATACTTTTTCCTTGCCACCGTCTTTGCGTCGATCGTAAGGCTGCGGATCAGATCCCGGATCTGTCCTGCATTGTATTCCGAATCACACACGATCTCAAAATGATACGATGTGTTGGGATCACTGATGGATCCAGCCGCCAGGAAGGCTCCTCTTATAAATGCTCTCTTACAGCAGGTCCTGTTCAGGATCGGATTATGTGTCAGCGGAATCTCTTCCTCCAGCTCACCATCCTTCTTGATCAGGCGCACTGCCTGAAGAATGGTAACTGCCTGACGATGATCCGCCACCACAAGGGTATACAGAACGGCCTGTTTTCCCTTTTTCCGTCTGACCTGCACCTCAATGTCTGCCTGGAACAGCCGCTTCACCATGGAAAAAAACTTTTTTGCCATGCTGCCGCTCTCAGTCCGCAGGCGGATCTGATACTCATTGCGTTCTGATATGCAGATGCTTCCGCAAAGGAGGATCATGGCTGACAGTTCGGCGATCAGGCAATGCCTTGCTGAACTCTCCTGCCTGCAGAGCTCTTCTTTTACATCTCCGGAAAATGACATGCGGCTCCCTCCCGGGTCAATTATCCAACAAACAGAACCTCTGGCTCCAGAGTTACTCCAAACTGTTCTTCCACAGTTTTCACAACATGTGCCATCAGTGCCTTTACATCAGCGGCAGTAGCCCCTCCCGCATTGATGACAAAGCCTGCATGTTTTTCAGATACTCTGGCACCGCCGATCTGGAAGCCTTTTAAGCCTGCATCCATGATCAGTTTTCCGGCAAACATTCCTTCCGGACGTTTGAAGGTACTTCCTGCACTTGGATACTCCAGTGGCTGCTTGCTGGTTCTTGCCTCTTTCAGTTCTTCATGACGCTGGCGGATCTTTTCCTGATCCCCCTCCTGAAGTTCCAGTACCAGCTCCAGAACAATGAGCTTCTCTTTTTTCATACGGCTGTCACGGTAAGTAAGTCCCATCTCCTCTCCCTTAAGAGAAAAGATCTCGCCCTTCTGGTTCATACAGAGAACTTCTTTCAGGACATCTTTCATCTCGCCGCCGTAAGCACCGGCATTCATGATCGCTCCGCCACCTGCGGTTCCCGGGATTCCGGATGCGAATTCAAAGCCGGTAAGGCTGTTTTCCAGAGCAAAACTTGCCAGTCTTGCCATTGTGATACCGGATTTTACGGTCAGATAGCAGCCCTTTCTTTTGATGGACTGGTAGTTGCGTCCGATCTGAATGATCACACCGCGAAAACCTTCATCACTGACAAGCAGGTTGCTGCCATTGCCAAGAATGAAGAATGGCACCTGCTCTTTATTCAGAAGCCGCAGGATATCCTGCAGTTCCTCTTTTGTAGCCGGTGTTACAAAATAGTCAGCATTTCCACCGATTCTGAAGGTGGTATGGTTCTTCATCGGCTCGTTGACTTTGACATTTTCCTGACCGGTGATCCCGCAAAGGGATTCGTATAATCTTTCTGCCATATTATTTTTCACACCTCAGTTCTTTTTCTATCAATTCATCTCCATGGTACACAAGCTTCAGGGTAAAGAATGGTGCATCCTCGATCAGGAGTTTCAGGAAGATCCTGTCTCCCTCCCAGAGGTTGAGATCCATAACCTTCTCTTTGGAAACCCACTCCAGATGTCCTTCGTTGCAGGAAGAGAGGGCTGCTTCATCAACACTGGCTTCAAACCCATCCGCTGTATAGAGGAACATATACTCATAGCCCCATTCATCAGAGACAAAAGTAACGATGCCTCTCAGGGAATAGGACGTCAGCTTAAGGCCGGTTTCTTCCTTCACCTCCCGGATCAGACATTCGTCCGGACTTTCTGCCTCATGGAAATGACCGCCCACGCCGATCCATTTTCCGGCGTTGGCATCATGCTTCTTGGAAACTCTGTGCAGCATCAGATACTGATCGTCTTTCTCGATGTAACACAGAGTCGTAAGAATCTTACTGTCGCTCATCTTTCGTCCACCTTACTGTTCCTCAACGATCGGATTATCGTAGGAACCAGAGTAACCGGAATTCAAAAGATTGATATACTGCTGCGCAACAATGGCTCTTCTTGTATCCGGATAGTTGGCGATGATCTCGTTAAATGCTGCAATGGCCTTCTCTGTATCTCCGCCAAGACGGCAGGAGTGTGCCAGATAAGTCAGAACGTTGTAGTCCTGTGAGTTGATCTGGCGGGCCTTCTCCAGCACCTGCACAGCCTGGGAATACAGTCCCTGGTTGTAGAAATCCACGCCCTGTGTGAAATACTGCTGGTAAACCTGTTCTACCACTGCATTGTAGATTGCGTTGTAGAGAGTGATTCCTTCTACGGAAAGTTTGGAACTGTCGATTCCGGAAAGCAGAGTCATGGCTCCATCGAAGTTGTTGGTCTGGTATGCCTGATTTGCCTTGATCAGATTTTCATAGAGCTTTACCTGCTCCTCTGCAGTGCTGATCTGGTTCTTGGCGGACTCTACTGTATTGTTGGAATCAGCGATCTGCCGCTCCAGTTCCTCGACTCTTTTTTCCTGCACAGAGATATTTGTGCTGTACTCCAGGATTCGCTCGTCAGCGTTGCGGTTGATCTGCTGACGTACTGCCGGTACAGCCAGCACACAGGCCAGCAGAACTCCCAGGAATACTCCGATGATGATATTGACGGTTCCTGCGAATGCAGAGGTCTCCCGGAAGGAAACCGGCTGGATCACAGTCTGTGCCTCAGCACTTGCCATCTCCCGGTCGGAAGGAAGCTTCTCCTCCTTCTCGGTCTTCTGCCATGGAAATCTGCGACGGTTGTCCAGACTTGTGACAGTTCCTGTCTGCTCATCGATCTCCTTGAGGAATCGAAGCGTTGTGGAGTTTGTCTTATCAATCTTTGCTGCTTTTCTCAGCACCTTTCTGGCCTGCTTGTAATCCTTGTTTTTCAAAAGGATCAGAGCCAGCAGATGGTAAGCCTTGATGAGACGTGGATTCTGCCGCAGGATCTTTTTCAGCTGGATCGAAGCAATGTCCTCGTTGCCGTCTCTGCAGCAACCAAGGGCTGTGTTGTATTTCTTGATACTGTCATTGATCTGATCCAGTTTTTCGGGATCTGCCTGCAGGTTTTCGATATATTCGGATGCAATGTTGTCATCCGGCTTGATATTTTTACTGATGACCCATTCACTCAAAGCCGAAACGGCTTCACCGGTCTCATAGTAAACAAGTCCCAGAAGATTTCTGGCGTGGATGTTGCGCTTGTTGTATTTCAGACTCTGTCTCAGAAGACTGATGGCTCCTGACAGATCTCGGATCTGTGCCTTGTCCAGACCCTGGTTGTAAAACTGGTTGGACAGATGGCAGGCCAGCGTCTGAAGTTTCAGGTCGCTTCCGCACACCGGACAATAGGCATCTTCCGGAACGGTTGCTCCGCATTGAATACAGATCATTCTGCTTCTCCTTTGAAATTGTGAGCTCCCAGATCCGCTCTGTTTTTCTGCAGATCATTGAGGATATCAATAATGTCTGTCAGATCCCTGCTGTAGATCGCGTCTTCCACATCATCCACATCCAGGCACGGCTTGAATTTTTTCAGTTCTTCTTCATAATTCAGCATACTTATTCTCCTTTATGCTGTTCGATCCAGGCTTTCAGCTCTCCTGCCAGGTACAGAGATCCTACACAGAACAGCATGCCGTCTCCTTTCAGAGCACAGGCTCTTTCAAATGCAGGCCCGATCTCAGCAACTGCCTCTGTCTCTGTCACTCCCTCTTTGCGGAAGATTGCAGCCAGATCTTCTGCCGGTACCTCACGATATCCGGAAATCTGAGTTGTTACCACGTGATCCGGATGGATTCCATCCACGATCTCATGGATCATATCTGTATAGCGTTTGTCGGATACTGCAGAGAAAAGGATCGTGATCGCATTGTCTTTACGGAAATGCACAGCTGTTTTGATAAACTGTGCCACGCCATCTTCATTATGGGCACCGTCAATGATGACACCATCCATGACGGTTTCCATTCTGCAGGACCATTTGGTTTTCATGATACCGCGCATCAGCGCATCATCCGGAATCTTATGCTCCTCATAGAGCTTCTTCATAGTGAAGTAAGCCAGTGATGCATTCATCATCTGGTACTCTGCTACGTAAGGGATCTTCAGCTCCACCGGATCCTGTCCCGGATAAATGAAGTTGAAAGTGATGCCTTCTCGTGTGTTCGTGATCAGATCTACCATGGACTCCTCCAGCACATAGGCCGGGCTCTCCATCTCTGCTGCCTTCGCTCCGATCACCTGAGCAGCTTCTGTATTTCTTCCATCGTATACGATCGGGACACCCTTCTTGATGATGCCGGCCTTCTCAGCGGCGATCTCCGGAATGGTCTCTCCCAGATACTCTGTATGATCACGGCTGATGGAAACAATGATGCAGGCCAGCGGATCTTCTACAACGTTGGTTGCATCCAGTCTGCCACCCAGACCGGTTTCCAGTACTACGTAATCCACTTCTTTTTCATGGAAGATCTCAAGACCCATTAAAAGCAGGATCTCAAAGTAAGTAGGATGGCTCTCGCCCTTTTCCTCCATGACACGTCTGGAAGCTTCCATTACCTTGTCAAATGCTGCACAGAAGGTATCATCATCCACCGGTACACCAGCGATCATGAAACGCTCATTGGTACGTACCAGATGCGGGGAGGTAAAAAGACCAACCTTGTAGCCTCCCTCTGTCAGCATGGAATTCAGGTAAGCACATACACTTCCTTTTCCGTTGGTGCCTGCAACATGGATGATCTTCAGATCATGATCCGGATTACCCATCTCTTCCAGGATCAGTCTGGTGTGCTGCAGAGAAGTTTTCTTTGTAAACTTCGGCACCTCTTCTATATATTTTACAGTTTCTTCGTAATTCAACCCTATTTCTCCTCTATTCTTCCTCTTCACTTCGGTTCAGGAGACGATCCAGCAGAGAACGGTCTTCTTCCTGTATCTCCTTGTCCCCGTCTGTTTCTCCGGCTCGCACATCCAGATACTGTGTCTGTTCATCTGTCCAGATGAAACTCTCTGTTCTGCTGAGCACCTCACCGGATGAGGAATCACACTGTACCAGTGCTACTTCATCTCCTGCTTCCGGAACAACATCACTGACGATCAGTGCACCTTCAAACAGAAGGCATTTTTGCTCAGGTACTTTTCCGTTCACCTCCAGTGCACTGGCTTCTGTCAGATTATATCCTTCCAGCAGCAGCATGCCCTGTCGTGCTTTATACACACTCTTCAGAACGATCGGCAATACACCCATCTTCATGTCTGCCGGTTTGAATTCCCCTCTTCCGGCAAGAGCATAATGCTCACCATAGAGGAGATCGTACTGGAGCAGTTCCAGATCGCTCTGATAATCCTTTGTTCCCTGACGGGTCTGATGGAAGTAGACAAGTGTTCCTTTATGCATATCCAGGCGGTTCATCACCTCTGCCCCCATCTGATAAGCACAAAGATTTTTGTCCTCTTTTTCCAGTCCGAAATTATCCCACATGACATACTGGGTCTGGAAAAGATAATGGTTCTTCATGTCTGAGGTCTGCAGACCCATAGTAGGAAGATGATCTCCGTACATAACAAGAACAACCTTTTCCGGATAATCGGCAAGTGTGTCCGTCAGTTCTTTGATAAACTGATCCATCTCGTGGATCTGTTTGCAATAATACTCCCAGGAGTAGTTATTCTTCTCCCGGCTGTCGGCACCTGTGACCCTGATCTCCGGATTCTCGATCACGGCTTCTGTCGGATAATCTCCATGTCCCTGTACAGATACCGTATATACATAGTCTGGCCCCTCTGTTGAATCCAGACAATTAAGGATCTCCTGTGTCAGGATATGATCCTTCACCCATCCGGTCTCTGTGGTGTCGGAGACATCTCTCATAAACTCTTCGGATGTGAAGGAATCGAAGCCCAGCATCGGATATACCTTGTTGCGGCCATAGAAGGTAGCCTCATTATTATGGATGGCATGGGTGGAATAACCATACTCCTTCAGATCATAAGGGATACTCTCACAGGTGGTCTCCTTCAGGATCGTCTTGTAAGGATATTCTCCCGGTCCGAAATAGCGGAGACTCATGCCTGAGATACTCTCAAATTCTGTATTTGCTGTTCCTGCTCCCACAGACGGAACCCTGTAATAGCCGGATGAATACTTTTTCATCAAGGCATGGAAGTTCGGGATCGGATCTTCTGATACAGTCAGAAAATCCACGGTCCGCGGATCAAAGAATGACTCCAGCTGCAGGAACACGATATTTACATCGCTCTTTGGATCCTCTGCCTCTCCCGGATTGACCATGTTTTCCACAAATTTCTGAGAATATTTGTTTGGCTGAGAGATACCTGTATCAAACAGGGTAACTGACAGACAGTATGGAAAACCGTAATCCTGGTAAGCGAAGGCAATGTTGCCAAAGTATGTGGAGATCACTCGTTTACTGATGGTCAGATTGGTGGATACAATAAAGAACGCCGTTGAAAGAACGATCACAAGAATATCTACCAGCCATCTTCTTTTTCCTTTGTATTTCGGTGCTTTGATGCAGAAAATGACCAGAAGCACCACTCCGATCACCACCAGGACCAGTGTAAGGATCACAAGGTGGATCGGGATATAGCCGTCAATGATCTTTTTCAGATCATCCATCAGTTTCAGATCGGGTCCTGTAAAAGGGGTAACACGGTTGGCCAGAACCACTCCGTTGATGATACCCAGGACTCCCCAGAGACCGAAGATCAGGACTCTGGCCGCAACCCTGCGTCTGAAAAGATAGACGATGGTACTTGTTGTAAAGATCAGTAAGGCATTATACAGGAAAACAATGGGTTTTCCTGTCATAAAGTGCCAGGCTTCCACCAGGGAATGTCTGGACACTGCTTCAATCAGAAAATACAGTACAAGACTGCCAACAGCATGCAAAAGAAGAGAAAATCTGTTCATCAGATCAATCTTTCTGTCGCTGATTCGTATACGTTTCATAAGCTTCAGCCTTCTTTTTTCTGACAAACCGGAATGCCGCCTGTGGCGGCTTCCGGTGATTCCTGTAGATTCCTGCTTAGCTAAGCTGGGCGAGACGCTCCTCAACCTGAGCCATCATCTGCTGGTATTTCTCCAGCTTCTCTTTCTCCTCCTGTACTTTTGCAGCAGGAGCTTTGCTGATGAATCTCTCGTTGTTCAGCATTCCGTTGGAACGTGCGATCTCTTTTGTAAGACGTGCTTTCTCTTTGTTCAGACGCTCCAGCTCTTTCTCGATGTCTACCAGCTCTGCAAATGGGATATAGATATTTGCGCCTGCGATCATTGCAGATACAGCATCATCAGCGATACCTGTCTTATCTGCCTGGATCATAAGCTCAGAAGCTCT
Organism: Lachnospiraceae bacterium; assembly: GCA_024403585.1. Classification (GTDB taxonomy): domain Bacteria; phylum Bacillota; class Clostridia; order Lachnospirales; family Lachnospiraceae; genus JAKSRN01. Next base: position 18,448 of record JAKSRN010000007.1, read on the forward strand.
TGCAAGAGAAGCGAAGAATGCGCGTCCGCTCTCAAATGCTGCACGGATGTCAGCATGATCAGAAACAAGATATACGCTTGCTTTTTTGCTCGGTGGAACGTTCAGCTGTGTACGAACGGCACGGATCTGTCCCACTGCCTCTTTCATCAGCTCAACATCTGCCTCTTCTTTAGCAAAGTTCCACTCCTCTTTGAACTCAGGCCACTCAGTAGTCATGATGGTCTCCTGCTCTGGGTTCAGAGTGCAGAAGATTTCCTCTGTTACGAATGGCATGAATGGATGCAGCATCTTCAGCGCGTTGGACAGAACGGTTTTCAGTGTCCACAGAGCTGCTGCTTTGGTTCCTTCCTCCTCGGAATAGAGACGAGGTTTTACCATCTCGATGTACCAGTCACAGAACTCTTCCCAGATAAAGTCGAATACCTTCTGAACTGCGATTCCCAGCTCGAATTTCTCCATGTTGCTGGTCATATCTCTTGCCAGTTCATTTACCTTGGAAAGGATCCATTTATCTTCCAGTGCCAGCGTGGATGGATCCATCTCTGCAGGCACTTCTGCAGCATCCCGTTTCATCATGATGAAACGGGATGCATTCCATACTTTGTTTGCAAAGTTACGGCTTGCTTCTACACGCTCCCAGTAGAAACGCATATCGTTTCCAGGTGCGTTACCTGTCATCAGTGTGAGACGGAGAGCATCTGCACCGTATTTATCAATTACCTCAAGAGGATCGATTCCATTGCCCAGAGATTTACTCATCTTACGTCCCTGGGAGTCACGAACCAGTCCGTGGATCAGTACATGTTTGAATGGAGATTTTCCGGTCTGCTCCATTGCGGAGAATACCATACGAACTACCCAGAAGAAGATGATATCGTATCCTGTTACCAGAACGCTGGTTGGATAGAAGTAATCCATCTCAGGTGTTTTGTCCGGCCAGCCAAGTGTAGAGAATGGCCACAGTGCAGAGGAGAACCAGGTATCCAGTGTATCCTCATCCTGATTCAGATGTGTTCCGCCACATTTTGGACATTTCTCCGGAGCGCCGCCCTTCTGAACGATCATCTCACCGCAATCCTGGCAGTACCATGCAGGGATTCTGTGTCCCCACCAGATCTGACGGGATACACACCAGTCACGGATATTCTCCAGCCAGTGCTGATAAGTTTTTCCAAAGCTCTCAGGAACAAAGTTCAGATCCTCTGTATCCAGAACCTCCAGAGCAGCCTGTCCCATCTCTTTCATACGAACGAACCACTGTGGTTTGATCAGAGGCTCAACTGTTGTATGGCATCTGTCATGGGTTCCTACTGCATGGGAATGAGGAACAACTTTAACAAGCAGGCCAAGATCCTCCAGATCTTTTACCATTGCTTTTCTTGCCTCATAACGGTCCATGCCTGTGTATTTTCCACCCAGCTCATTGATGGTAGCGTCATCATTCATGATATTGATTTCTGCCAGATCATGACGTTTTCCTACCTCAAAGTCGTTAGGGTCGTGAGCAGGTGTGATCTTAACACATCCTGTTCCGAACTCTTTATCTACATACTCATCAGCGATCACCGGAATCTGACGGCCTGTAAGAGGCAGCTCCAGCATCTTTCCAATAAGATCTTTGTATCTGTCATCATCCGGGTTAACTGCAACGGCAGTATCACCAAGAAGAGTCTCCGGACGGGTTGTTGCGATCTCAACGAATTTTCCTTCCTCGCCAACTACCGGATAGTTGATGTGCCAGAAGAATCCGTCCTGATCCTCATGCTCAACCTCAGCATCAGACAGAGAAGTCTGACATACAGGACACCAGTTGATAATACGGCTTCCTTTGTACATCCAGCCTTTCTCGTAGAGACGAACGAATACTTCCTCTACAGCTTTGGAACATCCCTCATCCATGGTGAAACGCTCTCTGTCCCAGTCAGCAGAAGCACCCAGCTTATAGAGCTGGTGGATGATACGGCTGCCGTATTCCTCTTTCCATTTCCATGCATGTTTCAGGAACTCCTCACGACCGATCTCGTGTTTGTCAATTCCCTGCTCTTTCAGCATGTTGGTAACCTTAACCTCTGTAGCGATCGCTGCATGGTCAGTTCCAGGCTGCCACAGTGCGGAATAACCCTGCATTCTCTTAAAACGGATCAGGATATCCTGCATAGTATTGTCCAGTGCGTGTCCCATGTGCAGCTGGCCTGTTACGTTTGGCGGCGGCATAACGATTGTGAAAGGTTTTTTCTCTCTGTCTACCTCCGCATGAAAATATCCTTTATCCAGCCATTTCTGATAGAGACGATCCTCAAGGCCCTTCGGATCATAGGTCTTTGCTAATTCTTTGCTCATTGTTTCCTCCTGTAAATTGTTCCATGTACCCTGTAAATATAAAAAACGCCCTTTGCACACTCCTGTATGCAAAGGGCGAATGTCTCGCGGTACCACCTTTATTCCTGACAGTATGCTGTTGCACTTCTTCTGATACATTTCTATCTGATATATTTCTATATATAGAAGATTCTCCTGTCAGCTCTTCAGTCAATAACGGAAACCACCCGGGAATCCCTACCCACCATCGATCTTCGATTCGATTTTCGATTCAATTATTGATTCAATCTCCAATCCGATCTCTGGCTTCAGCATTCCTGCTCTAAAGCTACCTTCTGCAGTCGCTTACCGAAACTGTCTCACAGCCAAGAACAGTTCTCTCTTGCGGGGCATTGCTGCGTACTCCTCTTCGTCATAGCATTTGATATATGCTTTTCATTATATCGGTATTTTCTTATTTGTCAATTCTTGTTCAGTGGGTTTCTTTTTCTATGTGGCGGCTCTTTTGATGGATCTTCTTTCATTCGTGGTCAACTTTGACCTTTGGCACCCTCATCGCGCAAAAAAACCTCCATGCTTTCACATGGAGGTTAATCATTCTGTTCTGGGGGAAAGGCTTCGTGTCCTGACTGATATCAAGCGGAAAAAATACTACCATTCGATTGCGGAGGAAAATGGTAATATATAAATATAGCCCGGACATCGAAGTATCTCACCCTGCCGTTTAAACGCAGTATAAATTCCGTTTCACAGGTTCCCGGCTGAGTGAATACTCGTACAGGCATTCTATATCATATGATGTAGATGGAAAACTTTACTCGGAAGTTTCAACCCTAACTGAATAAGCAGGTTTCCTGGCTCTCAGATCATCGCTCTGCACTCCTTCTCATATGCGCGGAACATACAATGGAATAATGTGCTTCACTCCCTGATTACAGTGACCGGATCGCTCAGGTCTCTCACCTGATTCCCTTTTCACCAGATAAGCTTTGCTCTCGGATGCACTTACGCAGCTGATATAGAATTTATACAACACAGTAAGAATAGCACAGGCTTGCCCATCTGTCAATGACAGTGCCTCTGTTTTTTTTGTATTTTTCAACAATATTTAGTCGTTTTGGTATTCCAATTACTTATATTTCCGTTTTTTCGTCCATTTTTGCATCAAAAAGGGGATTCCAGAAACACCCTCGTTTAAAGTATTTCGGAAATCCCCTTTTGTCAGTTAGCAAATCGGACATTCACATTCCGCTCTGCTTCATGTTCATGATGATTGTCAAGCGTTTTTGTATTCCTCAGCCAGAGCCTTGAATGCAGGAAGTGCTCTCTCGAT
>JAKSRN010000070.1 GCA_024403585.1 Lachnospiraceae bacterium
TCCTCTTCTGCCACAATGTTGCTCACATGCATTCCCACCATACCGGAAGAAAGTGCCTGCAGCACAAGCATGTAGGTGTCTTCCACCAGCTCGCAATCCGAAAGCAAAACGCCATTCTCCTCTGCCATTCTTCTGATCACCGGGATCTTGTCGCTGTCATGGTTCACAGAGATATACTCCTCAAAGAGTCCCGGATAATGCTTCTGTAAAAATGCCTTCTTACCCAGGTTTTCGCTCTCTGATATCGTTCTTGTCAGCACAAAGAGTCTGTGCCCTTCTTCTTTTTTTCGTTTTGCATAACGTCTTACAGGACCTACCGGAAGTGCATGATCAAAGGTTGTCTCCTTGTGGCTTTCATGATAGGCTCTCCAGCCATCTTCTGTAAGGCCGCAGACATATTCTGTTCCATTCGTGCCCGGTTTAGGGAATCGAGGAGCGCTTAAGGTTCCGTCAAAATCAAAAAATATCAGCATGGGATCTCCTTCTATATGCTGCTGCCAGCATGAGAATTCTGTTTCTATGGGTACTGCCCGTGTGGCAGCTTAGAAACTACATTCGATGTCAGTCGGTTGTGTGTAGTTCATATATACTGCACGCGGAATCCCCGCTCGCCTTCTTTCACGGGAATCCGTGACGCATCGATCTGGTCCATCCGAATATAAGGAGAATTCTGAAGGGTGATCAGCATATCTGTGATCTGACGCTCTGTACCCTGCAGTTCCATGAAAACAGAACCGTCGTATTCATTTCTCACAAATCCTTTTACGCCATAGCTTTTTGCGGCATGCTGGGCACGATAACGAAAGCCCACTCCCTGTACGCGTCCGGAAACGCGGATCCTCTCACGAATGATCGCATTCTCTTTTAAATCCACTCGTAATCACCACCTGTGATAGCAAGGCTCAGAAGGGTATCAAATTTCTCCACCTCTTCTTCTCCCTCAACAACCTGCAGAAGTTTTGCGTCTTCTTTCAGCTCTGGCATCTCGTCGTCCGGTCCGATCTCCATATCCGGGTGCTCACCGCAATATGGACAGATCATGCGTGGTGCGATACGAGCATCCAGAAATCTTGTACCGCAGGACTCGCACTCGAAAAAGCCTGCCATCATAGTTCCATCATTCACAAAATACATATACGATACCGGTATGCCGCTGTTTGCAGTCATACTCTTCCTTTCATTTCTGTTTTTATCTAGATTTCTTCAGCCTCCGCAGTTGGCACTTCCCTCTGAATAGAGCATCTCAAGACCATGGTCCACTGCTCCGATCACTGCCATGATATTTTCCTCGGAAGCTTTCTTGCTGCCCGGCAGATTAATGATGAGACTGCGGCCTCTGATTCCTGCCTGGGAGCGGGACAGACATCCCTTTGGTGTGATCCGCATGGACTCTGCACGCATGGCCTCTGGGATTCCCGGGGTCAGACGCTCTACAACGGCAAGAGTTGCCTCTGGTGTAATGTCTCTTGGTGAGAAACCGGTTCCGCCGGTGGTCAGTACCAGTGCGATCTTCAGTTCATCGGCACATTTCTTCAGGACATCCTCGATCATCTTTTTGTCATCAGGCACGATCGTGGTGAATACCACTTCGTAGTCATTCTCTTTCAGGATGCGCACCAGATTTGGACCGCTTGTGTCTTCACGCTGTCCTGCATATCCTTTATCACTTACTGTAATAACTGCTGCTGTAAACATACAATTACTCCTTTCTGAAAAGCGGACATTCGCATTACGCTCCGCTTCATGCTCATGAACGCATAGGGAATGCTTATTTGCGTTCAAAATCTCCATGTACTCCGCCAGTCTTTTTCAGCAGGCGGATATCTGCGATCACCATATCTTTCTGTACTGCCTTGCACATGTCATAAACAGTAAGGCAGGCTGTGGAAACCGCTGTCAGTGCCTCCATCTCCACACCGGTTCGTCCGGAGCAGGATACGGTAGCCTGGATCTCCACAGAGCAACGCTCCTCATCCAGCGAAAGATCCAGATTGATACCGTCGATCAGGATCGGATGGCACATCGGGATCAGGTCCGGTGTACGTTTTGCTCCCATAACACCTGCAATCTGCGCTACGGTCAGCACATCCCCTTTTTTCATTCCGCCGGAGCGGATCAGTGCAAAAGTATCTTTATTCACAAGAACACGGCCTGCAGCGATCGCTGTTCTTTTTGTGATGGATTTTTCATTCACATCCACCATCTTTGCACGACCCTGCTCATTAAAATGTGTAAAATCACTCATTGATTTTTTCATCTCCTTCTCTGCCCACTGCGCATCAGCAAGAATCGGACGACCCACACCGATCAGGTCAGCCGCACCCTTCTCCAGCAGTTCTTCCGCCTGCGCAGCAGTTTTAATTCCCCCGGTAAGAATAACCGGAATCTGAACAGCTGCCTTCACTGCAGCTGACATATCAGAAAAATATCCCGGCTCATTGTGTCCCGGACGCATAAAGCGGCACATACCACCGGAAAGATCAATACAATCCACCCCTGCTGCCTCCAGAAGTTTCGCAGCCTCCACTGCATCTTCAATCGTGCTGCCGCCTTCCATATAGTCACAGCCACCCAGACGCAGGAAGATCGGATAATCCTCTCCCACCAGTTCCCTGGTTCTTTTGACAGTCTCAATGGCAAATCGCAGGCGGTTCTCCATACAGCCACATCCATACTCATCCTGACGCTTGTTGGTCAGAGGAGAATAAAACTGATTCAGGAGATATCCGTGAGCAGAATGAATCTCCACTCCATCATACCCTGCCTTTTTCGCCCTGAGCGCAGCCTGGGCAAATGCCTCCTCCAGCTTCAGGATCTCTTCCTTTGTCAGCTCTTTGGGAAGCATGTCTGTTTCCAGCTCCTTCTTTCTTCCCGGACACGGAACTGCACTGGCACTGACGATCTGCATACCGGTCAGAGTCTCATTGGTGGCACTGCCTGCATGGTTCAGCTGGCAGACTGCCTTGCTGCCGGAGGCCTTGATCACCTCTGTCAGTTTCTTTGCCGGCTCGATCACAGAATCATCCATCATGGACATCTGGCCTTTTCCTGCCAGACCTTCAGGGCTGATGCAGGTATGCTCGGTAATGATCAGTCCGATCCGGCCATCTCTGGCACGGTCTGCATAGTAGTCGCAGAGGGCAGCATTTACCGTACCGCCGTTCAGGGTTTTGTAGGTTGCCATCGGTGGCATCACAAGTCTGTTATGGAGAGTCATTGTTCCAATCTGAATAGAATTTTTAAGCATAAAGAAACCCCTTTCTTTTTTTGCAGTACCACTCTTTTCCTCTGGATCGCGACGATCTCAGGCAATGCAGATAAAGCGGTAAATCTGCATCAGCGCACCAGTGCCTGGAAGACAGCTGTCATCAGCGGCATGGTCAGAATACAAAGTACAACAGTCATAATATTGATACTTCCGGCAAGGACCTCATCCTTATGCTCCAGATTGGCCATCTGGCTGACAGTGGATGCGGAAGGAGCCGCAGTTGCCAGGAAGAATACAAACAATACGCTGATCATGGATTTCGGGATAATGGTATTGACCAGAAGTCCCAGTACCGCTGCAGTCAAGAGCGGACTGATGATCAGACGCAGAATAGTGACGATCCAGATATCTTTCTGGCTGAAGATCTTCTTCAGATCTGCATCTGCAATCATGATTCCGATTACAACCATACTCATAGGACCCACGCAGTCACCGGTTCTGGAAAGTGCAGAGCCTAAGATCTCCGGGAAGGTGATGCGGCTGAAGAAAAGCAGCAGACCTACAATACAGGCAATGATATTCGGATTCAGGATGATCTTTTTCACATTCATCTGCTTCTGTCCGCTCATCATGGATACCAGATGGGTCCAGAAGAGCACCGTCTGTACCACAGAGTAAGCACAGCAATAGAAAACATACTCGCTGCCCAGTACGTAACCGATGATCGGGATCAGAAGATTGCCTGCATTGGTATAGATAATTGACGCCGATTCCACTGTCTTCAGTTTCAGGATCGGTGCAAACCATCTGGTTCCCGCGATCATAATGATGTGATAGACAATGGCACAGACAACAGCAAGGGCAAAACCAATGGCTTTCTCACTGGAATATTCCAGCTGCAGAGCTGAGAGTGTCATACAGGGTGCGATAATGTACAGTATCAGTTTTGAGATCGTGGCACTGTTCTCCAGTGTCAGTACCTTTGCTTTTCCCGCAGCAAATCCAAATATGATCATTATGGCAATGACCATGATCTGCTTCAAAAGGATAAGACTCAGATCCATAATTATAGTTCCTCCAGTTTTTTACTCTTATTCCCAGGTGTCTGCACATTCCCACAGATACCCATTCTTTTGTAGTATACCATTGTAATTTCAAAAAAGAAACCGTCCCGTAGAATTCCTACAGGACGGTTTTGATCATCGTATCAGACAGAAGATCATACTCTGATGATATTATCCAACTGGTTATAACGCTCCGGAATGCGCTCTGTCAGGATCTGTGCCTTTTCAATCGGACAGAACGTAACAGAAGAAACCACATCAAATTTTGTAGCATCTGCCAGCACATAGGCCTGACGGCACTGCTGGATGGCAGTCTGTTTTACAAGTGCCTCTCCCGGATCCGGTGTGGTAAAACCTTCCTCCAGGCTGACACCGTTGGATCCAAAGAATCCTCTTGTAAAATGATACTTCTGCAGCATCAGAACCGCATCCGTACCTACAACGGCCTCCGTACTGCTCTTTAATTCTCCGCCAACCAGAATGACTCTTTTCCCTGCTGCCATCATCTTCTGTGCATGGGCAACACCATTGGTCACATAGCGGATGCTGTTATCATCCGGAAGGAAATCGATCATTCCTTCAGTTGTTGTTCCAGCGTCAATATAGATAAAATCAGAAGGCCGGATCAGGGATGCCGCGTAGGCAGAGATCCATCTCTTCTGCTCTTTATTCAATTCACTTTTCTGACGAACTGTCGGTTCGTTTGTAGAGATGGAACTCTCCAGAGAAATCGCTCCTCCGAAGACCTTCTCCAGTTTTCCCATTCGAGCAAGCTGAGTAATATCTCTTCTTGCTGTTGATTCTGAAATATTAAGCAGATCCTTTAACTCTGCTACGGTTACACTTCCCTTATCGCGCAAAATCTGAAGTATGGCATTATGTCTCTGTTCTGTAAGCATCCTACTCACCTCGGTTAACTTCATTCAACTCTTGTTTTTCCATCATATACTTAAGGCAAAACCCATCGCATACTCTTACTTATTATAGCATCGATTCCGCAAAAAAAACAACGGACATTCCGGAAAATACTTCCGGAATGTCCGTTGTAAAGAAGGAGAGTTCTATAGACAACTGTCTGAATTACTCTACGTTTTTCTTTAATAAACCAAGCAGGAAGCATGTTACCAGAGAACCTGCAACCAGAGCTACACAATACATTAATGCATGTCCTACTACAGGGAATACGAAGATTCCGCCGTGAGGAGCCATCAGAGTACATCCGAATGCTGCAGAAATAGCACCTGCTACTGCAGAACCGATCATACAGGAAGGAATTACTCTTGCAGGATCAGCTGCTGCGTATGGGATCGCACCCTCTGTGATGAAAGCAAGACCCATGATGAAGTTTGTAGGTCCGGACTCTCTCTCTGCTTTTGTAAATTTCTTTTTGAAAAGAATTGTTGCCAGTGCGATTGCGATTGGAGGTGTCATACCACCGATCATTACGGAAGCCATGATATCATAATTTCCAGCTGCGATTGCTGCAGTACCGAATACATAAGCTGCTTTGTTGAATGGGCCACCCATATCGATCGCCATCATTCCTCCAAGGACGAAACCGAGGAAAATCTTACTCATGCCGCCCATTGCAGCAAGACCATTGTTCAGTGCAGTATTGATACCACCCATGATTGGCTCAACGATAAACATCATTGCAAGACCAACGATCAGAATACCAACTACAGGATAGATCAGAACAGGTGCGATCTTCTCCAGTGCCTCAGGAAGTTTGTCACAGAGTTTTCTGAGAAGAAGTACAACATAACCTGCAATAAAACCAGCAACCAGAGCGCCAAGGAATCCGGATGTTCCGGCTTTTGCCATTGCGCCACCAACAAAACCAAGAGCAAGGGCTGGTCTGTCGCCAATTGCCATAGCAATAAATCCAGCGAGGATTGGGAGCATCAGTCCGAATGCCTCACCACCGATTGTTTTCAGAACGTTAGCAACTGGTGTAATGTTACCAAATGTAGATTTTGTAGCTGCATCCAGAGAGTTGACATCTACCAGAAGTCCATCGATCAGGAATGCCAGAGCGATCAGGATACCACCACCAACTACGAATGGAAGCATATGGGATACACCATTCATCAGGGATGAATAGATTTTGTGACCTGCACCGCTAGCTGAGCTGCCAGTGGAAGCAGGAGCACCATTAGCGGATTTGTAAACTGCAACGTTACCACTTGTGATCTGAGCAACCAGCTGATCTGCTTTGCTGATTCCATCAGATACCTGTGTTACGATTACTTTCTTGCCATCAAAACGATCCATAGGAACCTGTGTATCAGCTGCAACGATGATACCTACAGCCTCTTTGATCTCCTCATCTGTGAGCATGTTCTTTGTTCCACCGGATCCTCTTGTTTCTACCTTCATAGAATAGCCGGCTGCTGTAGCTGCTTTCTCAAGAGCCTCAGCTGCCATATATGTATGAGCGATACCTGTTGGGCATCCTGTTACTGCCAGGAGTTTTCCTTTAGCACCCTCTACTTCAGATCCAGCCAGACGGTCCTCAATGGAACCGGTAGCAGACTCTGCTTTGTCGATGATATCCAGAAACTCATCCACGGATTTTGCATTCTTCAGGCTTGCTGCGAAGTCCTCATCCATCAGAAGCATGGACAGTTTACTAAGCACATCCAGATGTACATTGTCTTTTGTGTTTGGTGCTGCGATCAGGAACAGAAGTTCAGCCGGCTCTCCGTCCAGTGACTCGAAGTCAACACCGTCTTTGATTACCATAGCTGCCAGACCAGGAGCTTTAACTGCGGAACATTTTCCGTGAGGAATTGCAATTCCCTCACCGATTCCTGTTGTGCTCTCTTCTTCACGAGCGTAAACCTTTGCTCTGTACGCTTCTACATCGCTGATCTTTCCGGATTTCACCATCAGTGCAATGGCGGTATCCAGCGCTTCTTTTTTGGATTTTGGAGCTGCATCAAGGCTGATGGCTCTCTTGTCCAGTAAATCTCGGATTCTCATAGGGATCTCTCTTTCTTTCTTCTCTTTTGCATATTTCAGGCTTCAAGCTGTTTCAGCACTTCCTCAACCTCGGCTTTTGTAGCCAGGAATTCGGAAAATGCACTGGCACTTCCGGTTGCAAGACCCATGTGAAATGCCTTCTTATAATCTTTAGTTGCAAGGTATCCGGCCATAAAACCTGCAACCATGGAATCACCGGCGCCAACTGCATTCACCAGTTTTCCCTTTGGAGCCGGAGACGCATGTACTTCACCGTTTTCCGCAATCAGCACGGCACCCTCGCCTGCCATTGAGATCAGTACATTTCTTGCTCCCATCTCCTGAAGTTTTTTGCCGTATTCAACCACGGATTCTCTTGTCTTCAGTTCAACACCAAAGATTTCTCCTAATTCATGGTTGTTCGGCTTAATCAGAAACGGATGGAATTTCAGTACTTTGAGAAGCAGATCCTTTGTAGCATCTACGATGATCTTGCATCCTCTTTCATGAAATCTCTCCATGATCTGACTATACATATCATCCGGCATGGATGCCGGGATACTTCCTGCCAGGAACAGACAATCCTCACTCTGGAGCTGCTCCAGCTGAGTCATCAGCTGTTCGATCTTGTCCTGACTGATTTCAGGACCCATACCATTGATCTCTGTTCCGTCAATGGATTTCAGCTTTACATTGATTCGGGATATTCCTTCTTCAACATCGATGAAGTCGGACACAATACCCATCTCAACCACTCTGCGTTTGATCTCATCTCCCACAAAGCCCGCTGTAAAGCCCAGCGCGGTGTTTTCAAATCCAAGATTTCTCAAAACAATGGATACGTTGATTCCTTTGCCACCCGGCAGCATCAGCTCATCCGTTGTTCTGTTGGTGAGACCCAGTTTAAAGTCGTTCACACCAACGATATAATCGAGGCTTGGATTAAAGGTTACTGTGTAAAGCATTCCTTTTCCCCTTTCGTTTTTGTTGTCCTAATTATATCTTCTAAAACGGTCATTATCAAGCATTTTCAAGCAATAATAATCACTGAAATTCTCGTTTTGTTTTTAGTAAACGTTCACAAATAATCGTTTTCATTCATTTCTTTTTACAACAATTATGCATATCAATCATTCATAATCGCATGTAGTCATTATTTTCTCTGTTAATCAACCTATTTCAATCACGCTCTTCTACGTACAGCATATTGCGTTCACAATCATCCATTTTTATTGACATTTCACACTTGTTCATTTCCGGTCACAAAAATACATATTTACATGCTAATAAATTTTCTACATGGATCACACATGGTATTTCCTGAAGAAAACCGATAAATGAGTCGCACATGG
>JAKSRN010000071.1 GCA_024403585.1 Lachnospiraceae bacterium
TTGAGCCAGTCACGTGCAAACTGTTTGTCGAAGGATGGCTGGCCATGTCCTGGCTCATATCCATCAGCTGGCCAGAAGCGGGAGCTGTCTGGTGTCAGCATCTCATCACCGATTACCATGTTTCCGTTCTCGTCCAGACCGAACTCGAATTTTGTATCAGCGATGATGATTCCTTTGCTCAGTGCGTAATCTGCACATTTTTTATAAAGAGCGATGGTGTAATCTCTCAGCTTGGAAGCATACTCCTCACCTTTTCCAGGATAGCGTTTCTCGAGATACTCTACGCTCTGCTCATAGGAGATGTTCTCGTCATGATCACCAATCTCAGCTTTGGTAGATGGTGTGTAGATTGGCTCAGGCAGTTTGTCAGACTCTTTCAGTCCTTCAGGAAGAGTGATGCCGCAAACTGTGCCGTCTTTCTCGTAGCTTGCCCAGCCGCTTCCTGTGATATATCCACGAACGATACACTCTACAGGCAGCATCTCCAGTTTTTTGCACATCATGCTGTTTCCGTCGAATTTAGGCTGCTGGAAATACTCAGGCATGTCTTTTACATCTACGGAAATCATGTGGTTAGGGATGATATCCTGTGTCAGGTCAAACCAGAATTTGGACATCTGTGTCAGAACAGTTCCTTTTTTGGTAACAGTGTTTTTCAGGATTACATCAAAGCAGCTGATACGGTCAGTTGCAACCATGATCAGGCTATCGTTGTTGTCATAGATCTCACGAACTTTTCCTTCTTTGATCGGTTTCATACTTTTCACTCCGTTTCTTACGTGTTCATTCTGATAGCTGTTCCCTGGCGGGGAGCCTTAAAATCCTCTCCGGACAGGTTGGCGATATGTGAAAACGTTTCCACATACACACCTATAAAATAAACAGTTTGACTCTAAAATGCAATAGAAAATGTGAAATCAGGCCAGAATGAAAAAACTTAGTACGCATGTGTGGTGGGGCGGGAAAATCAACTTGACGCGTGCACGGAAAAGCTGTAAGGTTAATTTATACAATTGTGTTTTTGTTGAATTCTCTTATTATGAGTGGTGGAGATACATAGGATCTGAGAAACCACGGCAACCCCTATCTGGAAGGTGCCAACCTGAGCGATCTAATCGAACAATGAGAGGGCTTCCGCGCTGGTAAAGTCCCCTTTTAAAGAGGGCTTTTTTAGATACCGGGGGCGTGGCAGAGCAGAAATCTTACGATTCACATTTGTAAAAAAGAGAAAAAAGAGAGAAGAGGAGAAAAACTTATGAAGACAACACGTATGACTGTAGCTCAGGCTATCGTTAAGTTCCTCGACAACCAGTATGTATCCATGGACGGTGTAGAGACCAAATTTGTAGAAGGTTTCTTCACAATCTTCGGACATGGAATTGCTGTAGGTCTTGGTGAGGCTCTGGATACAAACCCAGGCGCACTTCATGTAATGCAGGGACGTAACGAGCAGGGTATGTGCCACGTTGCAATCGCTTATGCAAAACAGAATGATCGTAAAAAAATCATCGCTTGTGCTTCTTCTGTAGGACCTGGAGCTGCAAACATGGTTACTGCATGTGCAACTGCAACAGTTAACAATATCCCTCTGCTGGTATTCCCAGCTGATACATTTGCTTCCAGACAGCCAGACCCTGTACTGCAGCAGCTGGAGCAGAGCAGCAGCCTTGCTATCACAACTAACGATGCTTTCAAACCTGTATGTAAATACTGGGACCGTATTTCAAGACCAGAGCTGATCATGACAGCACTGATCAATGCTATGCGTGTTCTGACAGATCCATCTGAGACAGGTGCTGTATGTATCGCACTTCCACAGGATGTTGAGGGTGAGTCTTTCGATTACCCAGAGTACTTCTTCAAAAAACGTGTTCACAAGATCACACGTCCTGTAGCTGTTGAGGAAGAAGTAGAGGAAGTTGCTGAGATCATCGCTTCCGCTAAAAAACCTCTGCTTATCGTTGGTGGTGGAGTTAAATACTCTGGCGCTGGTGAGACAGTTGAGAAATTCTGTGAGGAGTTCGGAATCCCATTCGGCGAGACACAGGCAGGAAAATCCGGATGTATTTCCAGCCATCCAATGTGCCTTGGCGGTATCGGTGTAACAGGAACATACGCTTCCAACCACATCGCTCATGACGCTGATGTTGTAATCGCTGTTGGATCAAGACTTTCTGACTTCACAACATCTTCTAAGAGACTGTACAAAGAGGACGTTAAGTTCGTTACAGTTAACAACAACAAATATCATGGATCCAAGATGGACGCAACACATGCAATCGGTGATGCTAAAGTTACAATCGAAGCTATCGCTGCTAAACTGCGTGCTAAAGGATACAAATCTGCATATACAACAGAGATCACAGATGCTAAAGCTGTATGGGATAAAGAGATGGAGCGTCTGACAAGCATCGTTTACACAGGCGATGACTTCGAGCCAATCATCAAAGCTCGTGATCCTAGAACAGTTCCAGAGTTTGTAAAACTTACAGATTCTCTTCTTACACAGACAGCTGCAATCGGCGCTATCCGTCGTGTGATCGACAAAGACGCTAACCTGATCACAGCTGGTGGATCTCTTCCATCCTGTCTGCAGAGAATGTGGACAACAGACAAACGTGGCGGATATCATGCTGAGTACGGATACTCTTGCATGGGCTACGAGGTAGCTGCTGCTCTCGGTGTTCGTTTTGCGGATCCTGACAACGAGGTTTACGCACTTGTAGGAGATTCTTCCTTCCAGATGCTGCACTCTGAGATCATGACTACAATGCAGGAGAAACAGAAAACAAATATCCTTGTATTTGATAACTGTGGATTCGGTTGTATCAACAACCTGGAGATGAACCATGGTATCGGTTCCATCGCTACAGAGTTCCGTTACACAGACGGACAGAAACCAACTGGCGATCTGATCCCTGTAAGCTATGCTAAACTGGGTGAGGGCTATGGTCTGAAGACATACACATGTAAGACAATCGGAGAACTCGAGGCTGCTCTTGAGGATTCCAAGAAACAGACAGTTGCATGTCTGTTCGATCTGAAAGTTATTCCTAAGACAATGACAGATGGTTATGAGTCTTGGTGGAACGTAGGTATCGCTACAACATCTGAGAAAGAGTCTGTACGTAAAGCTTGCGAGGGCGTTATGGAAGGCCGTGCTGAGGCTAGAATCTACTAATTCTAAGCGAAAGCATATTAAAATTACAATTAACCGTAAGGCGCGGGGCATAGAAATATGCCCCGCGTTTAACGGATAAAGAAAAAACTTTACTTTTATAATATTTTGTTATACAATCTAGCCTTGGACCGGGATAACAGGATCCCGGGATTCGATCTTAATTTTGGAAATCATTCGGACTATTCCGATTGAGATATATAGTATATTTAGGTTTTTTCATATCAAAAGGAGAGTATTATTCAGTATGGAAAAAAGATTATTCACCTCAGAGTCAGTTACTGAGGGACATCCGGATAAAATGTGTGACCAGATTTCTGATGCGATTCTGGATGCCTGCATGGAGCAGGACCCAATGAGCCGTGTTGCATGTGAGACTGCAACTACAACCGGTCTGGTAGTAGTAATGGGTGAGATCACAACAAAAGCAAACATTGATTATCAGAAGATCGTTCGTGAGACTGTACGTGAGATCGGTTATGACCGTGGTAAAAAAGGTTTTGACTGTGATACATGTGCCGTACTGGTAGCAATGGATAAACAGTCTACAGATATCGCTATGGGTGTTGACAAAGCCTTAGAAGCAAAAGAGCATACCATGTCTGACGCTGAGATCGCTGCAATCGGTGCAGGAGACCAGGGTATGATGTTTGGTTTTGCCTGCAATGAGACAGACAGCTACATGCCATATCCAATCTACCTTGCTCACAATCTGACAAGAAAGCTGACAGAGGTTCGTAAAAACGGAACACTTCCATACCTGAGAGCAGATGGAAAATCTCAGGTAACAATTGAGTATGATGAGAACGACAAACCTGTACGTATTGATGCAGTAGTTCTTTCTACCCAGCATGGTCCTCAGATCAGCCAGGAGCAGATCCACAAAGATATCAAGAAATATGTATTCGACGAGGTTCTTCCACAGAACATGATCGATGCAGAGACAAAATTCTTCATCAACCCAACAGGCCGTTTCGTAATCGGTGGACCTAACGGTGACTCCGGTCTGACAGGAAGAAAGATCATCGTTGATACTTACGGCGGATACGCTCGTCACGGCGGCGGTGCTTTCTCCGGTAAAGACTGTACAAAAGTAGACCGTTCTGCAGCATATGCAGCACGTTACGTTGCAAAGAACCTGGTAGCAGCAGGACTGGCTGACAAGTGTGAGATTCAGCTGTCTTACGCAATCGGTGTTGCTAACCCAACTTCTATCCGTGTAGATACTTTCGGAACAGGAAAACTTTCTGATCTGAAACTGACAGAGATCGTTCGTGAGCATTTTGACCTGAGACCTGCAGGAATCATTCAGATGCTGGATCTTCGTCGTCCAATCTACAAACAGACAGCAGCTTACGGACATTTCGGAAGAAATGATCTGGATCTGCCATGGGAGAAAATGGACAAAGCAGAGGATCTGAAAAAATACCTTGCTTAATCGCAGTTACACAGTTTAAAAAAGATAAAGATCTATGAGACCGGAGCAGTCATGCTCCGGTCTTTTTGCGCGAGTAACGATGAAGCTGCATCATGCTGGCATGAATGCAGCTGAGGAGTACCGCGTACGAGCGAAGTTCATAAAACTTTTAGATTTGCGAGTGCATCAGGCAGGAAGTCTCTGTGCTATAATAGGAACAGAAAAAACGAAAGGATCCATCGTGTGTTATGGAGAAAAAATCCTTTGATTTAAAAAATCGTGTTGTAATGTCGTTCCTGGTGCTGACGATCACACCAGTGATCCTGACGGCCATCATCACAGTTGTCACACTTCGAATGCAGACCAATAAAGCCCACCAGCAGTATGGCGTGGAGGCGTCTTTTGAATCTCTTTATGATAATGCCAGAATGCTTTCGGAGATGGTGAATGATGTTTACCAGGAGATTGAAGAAGTTGCGAAAGAAAACCCGGAACAGCTGGAAGATAAGGCGTATCTGAATCAGTTGAATGAAAAACTGCGGAGAAAGAGAGGCTTTCTTGCTGTAAGAAAAGAGAGGCAGATCTTTTACAACGGTGCTACAAGCATCAGTGATCCGGTATTGCTGGAGGGTCTCCCGCCCTATGGAGACAGTGCTGAAACAGACTTCTCCCTGATGTTGGGCTCCAACGGCAGATATCTGGTGAGAAAGATTGATGTTCGGTTTGAGGATGCTGCAAAAGGCAGTATATTCCTGATCGTGAACCGGAATCAGCTGAATCCTACCATGAAGAGCTGGCTTTTTACCATGATCCTTATGATCATTCTGCTTTTGATCCTTACCAGTTCACTGGTCAGCTTCTGGATCTATCGAAGCGTGATCGCTCCGGTCAATTCTCTGAAACAGGCAGCCCGGGAGATTCGGGATGGAAATCTCGATTTCTCTGTACAGAAAAGCGGTCTGGCTGAGATGGATGATCTTTGTTCTGACTTCGAGGAGATGCGCCTGCGTCTCAAAGAATCAGCGGAAGAGAAGATGAAGAACGATCAGGACAGTAAAGAGCTGATCAGCAACATTTCCCATGATCTGAAAACACCGATCACTGCCGTAAAAGGGTATTGTGAAGGCATCATTGACGGAGTAGCGGATACGCCGGAGAAGATGGATCGATATATCCGAACCATCTACAATAAAACCATTGAGATGGACAGACTGATCAATGAGCTGACCTTGTATTCCAAGATCAATACCAATAAGATCCCGTATACATTTACCAAGATCCATATCAATGAATATTTTGCGGACTGTGTGGAGGATCTGAAACTGGAGCTTCAGGCTAAACAGGTGGAATTCGCAAGTTTTGATTATCTCACAGAAGACTGTATTGTGATCGCAGATGCGGAGCAGCTTTCCCGCGTGATCAACAACATTATCAGCAATGCGGTGAAGTATATGAACAAGCCGAAAAAACTGATCAACATGAGACTTCGGGATGTGGGTGATTTTGTTCAGCTTGAGATTGAGGATAACGGAAAAGGTATTGCCCAGAAAGATCTGCCACAGATCTTTGAACGTTTTTACAGGACGGATGCTTCCCGGAATTCTGCACGAGGCGGCAGCGGAATCGGTCTTTCCATCGTTCGCAAGATCGTGGAGGACCATGGCGGAAAGGTATGGGCGACCAGTAAAGAAGATGTGGGCACAACCATGTTTGTTGTGCTTAGAAAATATCAGGAGGTAACAATTGATGCAGAACAATCGGAAGATACTGATCATAGAGGACGAAGAAACGATAGCGGAGCTGGAGAAGGATTATCTGGAGCTGTCGGGGTTCGTGGTCGAAATCGAAACCAGAGGGGATCTGGGTCTAAAAAGAGCAAAGGAAGAAGAGTTTGATTTGCTCATTCTGGATCTGATGCTGCCGGAGGTGGACGGATTTGAGATCTGCCGTCAGGTAAGAGAAGTGAAAAATATCCCGATCATCATGGTTTCTGCTAAAAAAGAGGACATTGATAAAATCCACGGTCTGGGAATGGGGGCGGACGATTATATCACCAAACCGTTCTCACCTAGTGAGATGGTAGCCCGTGTAAAAGCCCATCTGGCAAGATATGAGCGTCTTGTGACAGCAACAGCGGTGAAGAATGATCTGGTTGAGATCCGTGGAATCAAGATTGACAAGACGGCCCGTCGTGTATGGGTGAACGGGGAGGAGAAGAATTTTACCAATAAGGAATTTGATCTGCTGACTTTCCTGGCAGAGAATCCAAACCATGTCTTCACAAAAGACGAGCTGTTCCGCGAGATCTGGGATATGGAGTCCATCGGTGATATTGCTACCGTTACGGTTCATATCAAAAAGATCCGCGAGAAGATTGAGTACAATACAGCTAAGCCGCAGTATATTGAAACAATATGGGGTGTGGGTTACCGCTTTAAGGTGTAGCCTGATATAAAGTGTAATAATTGTATGTAATTAAGCCATTTTTCGAGGTTCGGAAAGTGGCTTTTTTCATTTTTATAAGTAAAAAATACTTACAAAGATATTGATATATGATAGAATGTCCTTGGAAATGAGTAGCAGACAAGCGTAAATCCAATTATGGAACTGCTTTTTTGTTGTTTATTTACATTTAGAAGAATAAGAAATCAAAAATCAGATTTTCATAAATCAGATAGAAAGATTTGAATCAGGAGGAAAAAGATGTCTAAATGTAGTGTTGTTTTAGGATGTTTCTACGGTGATGAGGGAAAAGGACGTACAACTGATTATCTTGCACAGTTCGCAGATGTATCTGTTCGTGCAACCGGTGGAAATAATGCTGGTCATACAATCGTAGTAAATGGTGTGAAGTTTGCAATGAGACTGATTCCATCCGGAATCCTGTCTGGTAAGACCATCTCTGTAATCGGTAATGGAGTTGTACTGAATCCGGCTGTTCTTCTGGGCGAGATTGAGATGCTGAAATCTCATGGAATCGAAGTGGATAAATTCCTGAAGATCAGTGACAAAGCACATGTAATCTTCCCATATCATTCAAATCTGGATGTTATGCTTGAGAATCGCCGTGCTAACAAGATCGGAACTACCAAGAATGGTATCGGACCGGCATACTGTGACAAATATGAGCGTTGCGGAATCCGTATGGGCGATATGTATAAAGCAAACTTTGAGGCAGTACTGGAGCATCAGATCAAAACAAAGAATGAAATCCTTGCAGCAGCCGGCGAGCCAACTGTTGATGTAGAAGAGACAATCAAGACATACAAAGAGTATGCAGCAAAACTGGAGCCATATGTATGTGATACTGTAAACCTGCTTCACAAATATCTGAAAGAGGATAAATTTGTTGTTGTTGAGGGTGCACAGGCAACTCTTCTGGATATCGACTTTGGTTCTTATCCATATGTAACTTCTTCCAACCCAACAATCGGGGGTATCCTGACAGGTACTGGTCTGGCAGCAAGAGACATCGGCGATGTATATGGTGCTATTAAAGCTTACTCTTCACGTGTAGGAGAGGGACCATACGTTACAGAGCTCTTTGATGCAGTTGGTGATCGCATTCGTGATCTTGGTCATGAGTACGGAACAGTTACAGGACGTCCAAGACGCTGTGGATGGCTTGACCTTGTTGCACTGAAATATGCGATCGATGTAAACGGTGTGAACTACATTAACCTGAACCATCTTGATACTATTGGTAAATTCGATACATTCAAAGCATGTGTAGCATACGATGTGAATGGTGTTGAGACACAGGATTTCACTACTGATGAAGATTTCCTGACCAGTGCAAAACCTGTTTACAAAGAGTTCAAAGGTGATTTTGGTGATATCTCTGGCTGCAAGACTTACGAGGAACTTCCTGCTCAGGCAAGAGAGTATATTGAGTTCATCGAAGAGTACACAGGAACTATGATCAAACTGATTGGAACCGGAGCAGATCGTGAGAACATGATTGTTCGCTGATTTATCTCAAACAC
>JAKSRN010000072.1 GCA_024403585.1 Lachnospiraceae bacterium
TGGATGCCTTGAATCAGAAGCTGACCAGTGCATCAGGAGGAATCAGCAATGCGGCTCAGAAGAAAAAAGGAATTGCCCTTGTCAATGTAAACAGCCGAATCAAACTGCTTTTTGGTGATGAGTATGGTATCTATGTATACAGTACAGAAGGGGTAGGAACAGATGTAAAATTATCTTTACCGATCGTTGAAGCATCTGAAAAGGTTTAAATATGCGGGAAGAACTGGTCAGAATTGAGAATGGAATAAAGAATATAGAAGGTTATGACATTCTGGCAGGCCTTCAGTTGCAGATCTATAAGCATGAAATCTGTGGAATCATATCCGATGAGCAGATGGCCATGGAACAGCTGTGGAAGATTCTTCAGGGGAAAGAAAAGCTGGATCATGGGAATGTGTATATTAATGAAAAAAAGATGGCGGAAGATAGCTATTCTTCTGTCCTGAAGAATAATGTATGCCAGATCAGCAGCCAGTCACAGCTGATCGGAGCCCTGTCACTTGCCGAGAACATGTTCATTGTAACAGGGAAAAGGCAGAAAACCTTTATTAACAGGGCTGAGAATGAAAGTGCGCTAAAAAGACTGCTCTATGAGTTCACCATTGATCTGGATATTTCTATGCCGGTCTCCGGTTTGAACAGACTGCAGAGATATGAGTTCGAACTTCTGAAAGCATATGTGCAGGGAATTCGTCTGATCCTGTTGGATCTGAGAAGAAATGAATTGACGTCGGAGGAGAATAGAAAACTGTTTCGACTGATTTATGAGATCAATAAGAGGAATACTACTTTCCTTGTATGGAATCCGGTTCTCCCTCAGCTGATCCGTTATTCTGATTATATGATCATACTGAAAAACGGAAAAACAGGACGGGTATTCGAGAAGAACGAATTTGATGCCGGTAATGTGGAAAGGGTTTTGCTGGGTGATGTGCAGAGGATCCAGAAGACATATGTCCCAAGAATGAAACAGTCTGTTTTTAAGTTTCAGAATATCTCTGATTCGTATCTTGATCGGGTAAGTTTTCAGGTCAGAGCAGGAGAGATACTTCTGATCCAGTGTGAACAGGCAGAAGGTCTTGGTCATCTGTATTCGATTCTTTCCGGTCAATCTTCTCCTGACAGCGGATATATGATGATCACCAACCGCTTGTATACGCCTCGGTGTCTGGAAGATGCTATTGCAGAAGGTGTTGGTTTTGTTAAAGAATCTGCTATTACCAATTCCCTGTTTCTGAATCTGAATGTATTTGATAATATCTGTATGATCAAGGGGAATTATCTGAAGAGTATCTGGTGGAAAAAGAGTTACCGCCAAAGTCTGAAAAAGAAGATCAATGACTGGTTTGGCAGAGAAATCTGTGATAAGAGGATCAGTACGCTTTCAGAAAGTGAAAGACAGCAGGTGTTTTTGTACAAGTGGATGGTTTATCGCCCCAAGATGCTGGTACTGGTAGATCCTTTCATAGGCGGCTGGTTCACTATGAATGAATCCTTCATGGAACATATAGTTCGATTGACGGATGAAGGAATCGGAATCCTCATTCTGTCCAGTAACAGAAGTTCCTTCCCCATCCTGAATCAGAATAGAAAAATCCTAACTGTTAACGGAGAATTAAAGGACAGGTCGGTGTATTATGTTTAATAATAAGATCCAGATCAGACATTCTTTATATCCCAGTATGGTCATACTGGTGATCTGTATCCTGATCGCAATACTGTTTGTACCGAATTTTTTTGCAAGTTTTGACCTGCTTCTTATGGTGAAGCAGGTTGCCTATATCACCCTGATGTCTTATGGCGCAACCATTATCATCATGCTGGGACATCTCAATGTAGCTTACGGTTCTGTTATGGCTTTGGTAGGCTGTATTGCCGTAAAACTTATGCTGGCAACCAACAGCTTTCTGGTTACCATACCCGCCACCCTGCTTTTGGGTGGATGTATTGGAGCCGTGATCGGCTTGATCGTTACCCGTATCGATATTCCATCGTTCATTGTCACATTGATCATCGGAAGGATTGCAAGGGGAACCGCCATGGTTTATACAAAGAGTGCTCCGATCCTTCAGATTGGTAAGCTGGAGATTTTGGGAAAAGGTGAGTTGTTTGGTATTCCTTCCAGCTTCTTCATCATTGTAGTCTGCTTTTTCTTTGCCTGGGTCATTGTCAATAAAACCAGCTTTGGACGTCAGGTTCTGGCAGTTGGAGAAAACAGGAGTGCAGCCAGTGCCGCAGGAATTCGTGTTCGTGATGTGATCATGAAAAGCTATATCATTGACGGAATCTTTATTGCAATTGCGGCTATCGTCTTTATGGCCAGAATGAATTCTGGACTTCCAGATGCGGGAGAATCCAGTGAATTTGATGTTATGACAGCCGTGGTAATTGGTGGAGCATCGCTTACCGGCGGAAGCGGAAATATTACAGGTACCATCATCGGAGCCATGACGGTGGGTCTGATCAACTACGTGTTGAATATTCGGGGTGTAAACTACAACTGGCAGAATATCATCAAGGGTTTGCTGGTGCTCATCGTTCTTGTAGTAGAATATATTCTGAAAAGAAAGGACAATACCAATTGAGGGTATTGTCCTTTCTTGCTATAGGTTCCTGTATCTTATTCTTTTCCGTGAATCATCTTGGAGTATGCAGATGGAGTCATGCCTGTGTATTTTTTGAAAACCTGACTGAAATACTGCGGACTGTTTCCGAGACCTACATCATCAGCGATGGTGGAGAGTTTTCCGGAATCGTTCTCAGCGATCAGCTCCTTGGCCTTCTGCATTCGTACTTCCCTCAGGTATGTAGAAAATTTGACGCCTGTTTCCCTGGAGAAACGTTTGCTGACATAATCCACGTTCATAAAGAGATGGTTTTCAGCAATCTGTTTCAGGGTCAGGTCAGGATTGGAAAGATTCTTTTCCACATAGTCTTTGATATCCCTGATCATTTTTCCATGTATACGAGAGTTGTCCTGGGAATCCTGCAGTCTTTCGGTAAGCCATGGGATAAAGTACTTTTTCAGTGCATCAATTTCCTGGATTTTTTTCAATTCCAGAATGATCTCTGTTGCCTCTACAAGAGAACAGCACAGATCATGGTCTGTGAGCGTGAAGAGAGCCGAAGCAGAGGATTGCCGGAAAAAGTCTGGTGTATCAATACTGTTCAGTTGGTTCAGGAGCGCTCTGACCCAGTTTTTGTACTCTGTTTTGATCTTGGGATCCGGATTACCTGCGGTACGACAGACCTCCATGCAGGACCGGTTCATAACATTGATGATATTTTTGTAGTTGCAGACCGGAATCAGCCTGTCGGAAGTTACATAGCTGATTGTTTCATAGTATCTGGTAAAGGTAAGAATTTCGCTTATAGCGGCAGTGAAATTCGGTAGTATATGATTTTCTTCGCGGAAAGAATCAAGATATTTTATTTGTTTATACAGATTTTCTTCCATTGTCCAGGAAAAAGGATGATCCTTAAAGAAAACGATCAGACAGTCTTTGACATAGATTGCATGCAGGTTGATTCCGGGAGCATGAAGTCTTTGGAAATCCATTATGCTGTTGAAACAAGAAAGTGCATTTTCCTCTGATACACCATGGAGATAGTGGATCTGATACTTTGAGATAGAAAAATCCATATGTTTCTGATACGGCTCTAAGAGGGACACGTTGAAATTGTCCGGCTGATCAGCAGACAGAGTCAGAAGATCCATGATGATACTTTCTTCCAGAGAATGGTTGATCACCATATGCTGTTCTGAGAACTGATGCAGTGCTCTTTCTTTACAGCAGATCTCTCTTGCTTCCCGTAAAGCAGTTTTCAGCTGTTCTTCGCTGCATGGCTTCAGGAGATAATGACGGACTCCGTAGCGCATGGCAGTCTGAGCATATTCGAATTCACCGAAACCAGACAGAACGATAAACTGTATATTCAGATCAGTATGGGAAATTTTTTCAATCAGTTCCAGGCCGTTCATGCCAGGCATCTTAATGTCGGTGAGAACGATGTCCGGTGACTCGTTCATGATCGCATCATAGATCTCAACACCGTTGGCATAAACCCCCAATACCTGTA
The DNA here is from genome assembly GCA_024403585.1 of Lachnospiraceae bacterium. Taxonomy (GTDB): domain Bacteria; phylum Bacillota; class Clostridia; order Lachnospirales; family Lachnospiraceae; genus JAKSRN01. The sequence goes on from JAKSRN010000072.1 coordinate 4,081, forward strand.
GCCCCATCTCATCCCAGTCGATGGACCGGGATATGCTTTCTCTTATTGTTTTTTCATCATCTGCAATCAATACTTTCAGCATATTGCAACCTCCTCAGGGATGATTATCTCTGCGATCGCCCAGCCATCCTGGTTAAAGAGGCAGAGCGATGCTTTTTCACCAAATGTCAGGCGAAGTCTTTCATATATATTTACAAGTCCGATTCCGTGCCCCTGAGGCTGGAGATCTTCCCTGCGTAATTGTCGAAGCAGATCTTCTTCAAACTCTGATCCTGTATTACGGACGATCAGATGGATCCAACCGTTCTTTTCGTAGCCATCGATCCGGATCTCGCAATCATCGATGGAATCCTCCAGTCCGTAGCGGATCGCATTCTCTGCAAGGGGCTGCAGACAGAGACAGGGGATGGAAATATTCCAGAGAGAGTCCGGAACAGTAATTGAGTATTTCAATCGGTCTTCAAAACGGAAGCGCTGGATCTTCATATAGTTTTCGACCAGCTCCAGTTCCTGCTTCAGTGTCAGCGGAGTCTGCTCTTTCCTCAGTGTTACACGAAGAAGGGAAGCAAGAGACTGTACCATCTCCGAGATATCGGTAGCACCGACGGCGTGAGCTCTCCAGTTGATGGACTCCAGCGTATTATACAGAAAATGTGGATTGATCTGACTCTGCAGGGCATAGAGCTGGGCTTCTTTTTTCTGCAGCTCATGCACATAATTTTCCTGGATCAGACGGCCTAGCTCATCGATCATCTTGCTGAACTGCCGATGCATGACACCAATTTCATCCTGACGATAGGCATATTCTTCCTCCAGCGGCGGAACAGAAGAGAGATCTTCGGTGGCAAGAAGCATCTTCTTTTTCAGCAGTAAAAAATGCCTTCCCACAGAACCCATCATATATATACTCAGAACCAATGTGATCAGGGAGGCAGACAGGAACAGACAGACCAGCAGAGTATTGGATTGCTGCAGATCAGAAAACAGACTATCATAGGATACCAGACAGAAGTAGTCCCAGTTATAATCGGGGATTTTGCTTCGTATTACTATGTAGTGATGGTTCTGCATATACAGTTCCTGATAATCCTTTGGAGGCAGCTCCTGTATTCTTTTGATCGCTTCCTCATCAAGGCGAGAAGATTGATAGAGAAGCTCTGAACCATCCAGAAGAAGATAGATGGGTGAGTCGTACCTGCTGTCAAAAGATAAAATATCAGAAAGAATCTGGTCAAGATCAGCCACGTTCAAAATATTCTCAGTTTTTTCCGGAGAACCGGCATCAGAAGCCTGAGAATTGATGGGCTCTTCCATTGTATGTAAAGTATCAGACAGCTTCTGGCCGGAATACGCCAGCTGTTCGGCAATGACCTGATACAATTTATCACGGTATATATTTCTGTATCTGGCTTCTGCTGTAAAGAAGAAAACATTGGTCAGAAGAAATAAAAAAAGAAGTATGGAGATGATCTTGCTTCTCAAAGAAAGATTTGCGATTGTCCGTTTAAGTATATTTTTCATGGTAGAACCCTCGTAAAAAGGTTAGTAAATAAATGGTGAAAAAGATGTCGTTTTTGAACACATTTATCATTGACAAACTCTTAATATAATTGTATTATACAACATTGATAAAAATATATCAATAAATACTTAACAAAGCGACACAGAATGTAAGAAAACAGTCCTGTTTTTCTCATATAGGTCGGTTTGTTTATGGTTTAAGTCGCTTTTGTTGGTGGTATTTCACTGCGAAAAAAATATACAATAAATTGTGAGGATTACAGGTTTGATTTGTCTATTGTCACAAGTTAGAACTGTACTACACTCAAAATATGTAAGATTTGTCACGAAAACACTATTTCTATTCTAGTATTTTCAAAACAGAAAATCCATTGATTTATGAAGAGTTTATTATGTGATATGTGGTAAATCTGCATTTTTTCCATGGGCATGTTCCTTTTATTGAGCCATGTCCCGGAAAAAATCAAAATCAGCAAAGAAAAGAGGGAGATTACTATGAAACCTAGTAAAATGCCAACTATGGACAGCGTTAGAAGCTTTAAAGCTGCAATGGATTCTGATCAGGGTGCCCTTGGCCCATTCATGATCGGTACAGATCCAGCATTTGTTGAGGCAGCAGGACGTGCAGGATATGATTTCGTTCTTCTGGATATGGAGCATGGAACACATACATTCCAGCATCTTCCACACCTGATCCGTGCAGCAAACGTTGCAGGTGTTTGCCCTGTAGTACGTGTACCTAGAGGAAGTGATATCTGGATCGATCAGGCTCTGGATGTTGGAGCAGGTGCAGTAATGATCCCACAGATCGATACAGCTGAGCAGGCAAGAGAGGCTGTAAGAGCAGCAAAATTCTCTCCTGTAGGAATGAGAGGAACCTGTCGTTTCGTTCGTTCCGCTGGTTTTGGAGCTGTTCCTGGAGCTGAGTACTTCAGTGAGGCTAATGAGACAGTTGTTATCCTTCAGGCAGAGGGTAAAAAAGCTGTTGAGAACCTGGATGAGATCCTGGATGTACCTGGAATTGACGTTATCTTCGTAGGACCATACGATCTGTCAAGCTCTCTGGGACATGTTGGTGAGATCGATCATCCGGAAGTTATTGAGTGTATCAAAGGCATCATCGCAAAAGCAAGCGCAAAAGGCGTAAAACTCGGATGCTTTGCAGATACAGTAGAGGGCGGCAAAAAATGGCGTGACCTCGGTGTAAAATTTATCGGTTACTCTTGCGATACTTATCTGTTCTATCAGAAAGCTCTGGCAGATGTTGAGAGCTTTCAGAAATAATCGAGCGCTTTTAACAGATAGTACGCTTTAGTGATAAAAAAATTGTGTATAAAGAAAGGGAGTACATTTTATGTCAGCAATTGGTTTTCTTGTACTTTTAGTTCTTGCCATCGTTCTTCTGATGGTACTGATCATGAAAGTAAAACTCCACCCGACATTTGCTCTTTTCACAGCAGCTCTTGTTATGGGTCTTGTTATGGGAATCTGGGATGAGGGATTCTCTCTTCCGGAAGTTCTCGGAATGATCACAGGCGGATTCGGTTCTACTCTTGGAAGCATGGGTATTCCGATCATGCTTGGCGCGATTCTTGCTATGGGCGTTCAGGATACTGGCGCTGCTAAAACAATCGCTAACTTCTTCATTAAACTGTTCAGAGGTAAAAACCTTGAGCTTGCTCCAGCTCTGACAGCTTACATCGTATCTATTCCTGTATTTGGTGATATCACAACAATCCTTACCTCCAACATTGCGAACGTTCTTTCTAAACGTAAACATATCTCCATGGGTAAGATGGCTGCATTCACACAGACAGGTCTGAACCTTACACATGCTATGGTTCCTCCAACACCTGGTATCCTTGCTGTATCTATTCTTCTGGGTGCTGACCTTGGACTGGTTATCGGATTTGGTGTTCTGATCTCTATCCTTGGTTTCCTGGGAACATGGCTGATCCTTCGTAAATGGACTGATAAAGAGTTCGTTGAGCCACTTGAGTCTATCACTGCTGAGATCGAGGAGACAAAATCTGATAAAGTTGCAGATATCCTGATCGAGGGTGAGGATATGCCTGGTACACTTCCAGCATTCCTTACAATCCTGATCCCTGTAGTTCTGATCGCAGGTTCTTCTTTCCTGAAGATGGGTGTTGAAGAGGGAACAACTCTCTACACACTGGCTACAATCTTTGGTGATAAAGTAGTTGCTCTGTCTCTTGGTGTTATCTACACAATGTGCCTGGCTGTTGCTCATGCTAAATCTGTTATCAAGAGCAATGCTGATGTTACAGGTAAAGAGAACAACTCCATCCGTGAGGTTGTTCTGAACAGCTGGATCGCTCGTGGTCTTGAGGTTGCTCTGTCAGCTCTTCTGATCACAGGTATGGGCGGTGCTTTCGCTACAGTTATCAAAGCTGCTCCGGCAATTGAGGGACTTGCTTCCCTGATCGAGAAATCCGGCGTACCTGGACTTCTGATCCCATTCCTGATTGGTGCTATCATGTTTACAGCAGTTGGATCTATGACAACTGGTGGTATGACAGCTGCAGGTGTTGTTGGACCTATGATGGCTACTCTTGGACTGACACCAGTTGCTACAGTTCTTGCAATCGGTGCTGGTACAATGATCTTCAACCATGTAAACAACTCTGGATTCTGGGTAATTTCCCGTTTCTTCAACCTGGATCTGAAACAGGGTCTGAAATATATCACACTGCCTGACCTGGTAGCTGGTATCCTCTGCTTCGTTCTGGTTTGCATCGCTACAACAGTTGGACTCTTCTAAGTCCCTGGAAATAACGTTCAGAATTTAAAATTGTTTTATAGATCCCTTTTTGAAAAGCGCTCATTCAGAAGGGAGATTGAAGAGTAAAACAGTAATTGAAAAGACCTGCTGCTTGCTTCAGGGCAGGCGGCAGGTTTCTTATTTA
>JAKSRN010000073.1 GCA_024403585.1 Lachnospiraceae bacterium
ATTAAAAAACGCATGGCCTCAATGCCATGCGTTTTCTAATTTTCTAACCTTCTGAGTATAGCGAACATGCACATTCCGCCTCAGATTGTTTCTCTCTCAATAAGCTGTACCGGAAGGATACTCTTCGTTGCCACAATTCCACCCTCCGATGCTCTCTTAATGATCCGCACTGCCATCTCCGCCATCTCCGCAATCGGCTGATGGATCGTGGTAAGCGGTGGTGAAGAAAAGAGAGCATACGGAATATCATCAAAGCCAACAATCTTCATCTGCTCAGGCACCTGCACACCATACTTTCTGCAAAGCTGCAGAAGCTGAATGGCGATCACATCACTGGAAGCAAACACCCCATCCGGAAGCGTCTTCCGCTGCAGGAGTTTCTCCAGAATCTCCAGATAATCCATGCTTTTAAATGCATCATCATCCACTCCGTAGAAAAGACATCTTGTATCTCTCTCTTTACATACAGTTGCAAAACCTTCATATCTGCGATCCGCAGGCATGTTGGTGGTACTGATACTGCCGATGTATACCGGATTTTTACATCCTGCATCCAAAAGAGCAGTTGCAGCAAGTCTTCCACCCATCAGGTTGTCACATTCTACAGATGCGGTGCAGTTATCGATATTACGCTCAAGACAGACTACCGGTATATCCAGATTGCTGACCAGATTTGAATCCACGCTTCCACTACAGATAATGATACCTGCTACGCGGTTGCTGATACAAAGAGAAATATATTCCTCGACCTTACTGTTTATACCCTGTGTATTGCACAAAAGGATATGATATCCCATCTCAACTGCAAAATGATCAATTTTACTGATCAGCTGTGCAAAGTAAGGATGACTGATATGCGGGATGATCAGGCCGATCATATTACCACTCTTTCGCTGAAGAGAACGGGCAATCTCATTAGGGCGGTAATTCAGCTTCTTCATCGCCTCATCTACTTTTTTACGGGCATCCTCACTGATGTATCCTCTGTTGTTCAACACTCTTGAAACAGTGGTTACCGTTAATCCGGCTTCTTTCGCAACGTCTTTTAGGGTTGCCATGAATAAACACTCCTTATCTGATTCTGTATAATTCTATATTATCAAAATCATCATGATCCGTAAAGAAGCTGACATCTCTGCCCTTCAGTTGGAATGCACCGGCTTTTTCTCCATCATCAAAAAAGATTTCCAGAATAATATCATCAACCAGAAACAGAATATTCTCACTGTGTTTCTTCACAAGGAACTGCTCCTCTTCTACCTGAAGAATGCCGGACTCCGGATCATAACTTACAGAAGTATCATTGATATTCCATCGACAGATCTTCTTGCTCCGACCTTTCAGACGAACTTTAGCTGCCAATGCTTCTTCCACACGCACTCCTTTTGCATCCTTGTCAGTACCATCCTCCAGATCTGTGATCAGATTGCTGTTGGCAAACAATTCACTGACAGGATTCTGCAGGAGCACATATCCCTTATCCGTTTTTTTCACAGAGAATTCAACCGGAATTCCATAAGCACCGGTAAAATTCCTTCCATCATTCTCCAGCCTGAGCCATGGAACAGAGATCACGCGGTCTCCCGTATTAGACCAGGTCTGTGCCGCATAAGAGCGTTTTGTTATATAAGCTTTCTGCTCTGCACCATGAGGAGTAAAGGTGTAGCCGTCAAAATCTCCGGCAAAACAGCTTCCTCCTGCTGTCCAGAAGAACCAGCATGATTCTCCCTCAGGAGTTGTCAGCTGAAAGAGATCCGGACATTCCCATGTAAAAGGAAATGTCAGCTGCTGGCACATCTCCCAGTGCTCCATATCCTGAGAACGGAAGATACCATAATCCGCGTCCTTCAGCCATAAAGTCATAACAAAAGATTTTGACTCTTCATGATAAAAGACCTTCGGATCCCTGTTCTCCATATGGATGGTTGGAATACACACTTCCTCTCTCTTCTCAAGTGTTCTTCCACCATCTGTACTCCAGGCAATAGACTGAACAAACTGTTTTCCCTCGTTCCAGTCACTGATTCCGCCTGCCGTTGTGTAATAATAGATGATTGCATCCTCAGGAAGATTCATCTTACCCTTCGTATTCAGGATCGCACTACCTGAAAACATTACACCCTGCTCATCTGGGAAAAGCACTGCGTCCTTTTCCTGCCAGTGAATCAGGTCTCTGCTCTCTGCATGTCCCCAGGTCATGTTGTTCCAGCTTACATTCATTGGGTTGTACTGGTAATAAAGATGATATACCCCTTCTCTGAAGATCAATCCGTTCGGATCATTGATCCATCCCGTTTTTGTCGAAAAATGCACTGCCGGATGTTTTTCCATTCGATTCTGCCAGCTCTCTCCCTGAAGAATCGCCTCGAAAAATGCTGCCGGTGCCTTCTTCGCGCTCAGCACGATTGATTTTCCCATGAATTGTTTTACAGGAAACGCTGCAAGGAAGTCCCACCCATACGAACTATCCTCTGCCAAATCGACCGGAATCATAAATTCCGTAATTTTGTGTCTTTTCCCATTCTCCTCCAGAAAGATTTCCAAAAGCTGTTCCTCTTTCCCCTTGCTCACTGGGAAAAACAAATAGGAATCATAAACAGATACTATTTTTTCCAATGGTTCCTATACCTCCTGTATTGTGTTACTCTATGTCATTCGCATAACATACGCAGTATACACTATTTTTTTCTATAGATAAAGGGATGCTACAAAAAAAGTAACATCCCTTAGAATTCAAATTACAATTTCGTAAAGATCTGCATGAATTTTTGCAGTTCCTTCTGTTGCAAAAGAGATTCTGTCCTTTTTCAGATCATTAAAGATCATAAATGATGCCGTTTGTTCGCCATCATTTACAAAACTCTCTATGTTATTGAAGTCAATCAGGATTCGGAATCTGATTTTTCCTTCATAATTCCCTACTTTGAAAGCCCTGGATTTTTCTACACTTTCAGGAAGATTTTCATCTTCGCGGTCAAAGAACACCGTATTCTCTGCAGGTTCATAACGGAAAACAATACCGGAAGCAAGATCACCGGCGATCTTTACGCAAAAACTCTTATAGGCATCCTGATCGACAGCATTTTCCACCGTTACCTCCAGATCTGCATATCGACCACTGAAATCTTTCGGAAACACTTCACAATCTGAGATTGTTCCGTCCCACGACACATGATTTCTGCGATAGTTTTCAATCTCGCGTACCGGTCTCTGGATCAGTTTCCCATTCTCCATCGATAATTCACGAGGAAGGGACATCGTTCCGTTGAGCTTTACGTCTTTTCTAAGAGAATCTACGAATCTCCAGTCCTGCATCCATGCGACACAGATTCTTCTTCCATCAGTGGATTCCAGTGTCTGTGCAGCATAATAATCCATGCCATGATCCAGAGTGATCACATCTTCTCTCAGGAAACGGTGCTTGTCCTTATCATATTTTCCAAGCAGAAGCATACAGACGAAACCTTCATGAAAATCCAGACCCTTATTCTGCATCTCCTGAGGACTGACAAGGATCACATCCTGATCGCCCAGGGTAAAGAGGTCCGGACATTCCCAGATTGCACCGTATTCATTCCTGCAGGAATCAACAGAGCCAACATAGTCCCACTGATGCAGGTCCTTACTTCTGTACAGAAGCAGATCACCACTCTTATCCGCAGCTCTGGTGCAGGCAAGTATATAGAAATACTCTCCCTCCTTCCAGATCTTTGGATCTCTGAAATCCATGGGATTATGATCTGTGGGCAGATCCTTCTCCGAAAGAATAGGATTTCCTTCATATTTTTCGTAATTCAGTCCGTCACCGATCGCAAGACAGATACTCTGTCTGCTGTTCTCATCCGTGTGCGGCTTTTCGAGATGAGTAAATCCTGTATAGAGAAGTAACTGTCGTCCGTCATCCAGTTCCATAGTCGTACCGGAAAAACAACCATCCACGTCTGCTTCTGTATCAGGTGCAATAGCAGCCGGGAGTCGCTCCCACTGTACGAAATCTCTTGTTTTTGCATGTCCCCAGAACATCAGGCCAACTGCAGCCTTGTAAGGATGATATTGGTAATACAGATGGTATTCTCCCTTGTAAACACCAAATCCATTAGGATCATTCATCCAGCCAATGTTGGGGGACAGGTGAAATCTTGGCCTTACAGAATCCAGATCAATATCTTTTTCCACATATGGTAATTCATATCCACGTGCTTTCTCAAGAAGCTTTGAAATGGTCATCTGGCTCAACTCCTTTTCGATATTCTTTTGGTCCAATTCCATAATTGTTCTTGAACACTTTTGAAAAATGAAGAGGATCTTTATATCCTGTTTCTTTTGCCACTTCCCGGATCATCCAATTTGTATGCATCAGATAATACACGGCAAGCTCCATACGTTTTTTTGTAATATAGCTCATAGGTGAAAGACCTGTCTTATCAGTGAAGATCTTTGTCAGATAGCTGCGGTTGATTCCGATGTGCTTTGCCAGGGAATCCACTGTAACAGTTTTAAGATTAGCATGAATATAATCCTTTGCTATCTCCACGTAATCTCTGGAATAGCAACTGTTATCCAGCATATGTTGATCGTTAAGAAGTGCTTTCAGCATTGGAAGTTCTTCTTTAATCTGATCCATCACTGATTCTTTCCCCAGGAGAAATTTCAGAGCGGTACAGTAACCACATTCTGTGCATGCACTTTTTTCCTTATAAGTACTTCCGTAAGACATTCTTTCACCTCCGTATGAGCTATTGTAATAGTAAGCGGATATTCGCATTCCGCTTAATTCTGTTTGTTATTTAACAGAACCTGCTGTAACTCCCTCTACAATGTAACGCTGCAGGAAGAGGTACAGGATCAGAATTGGCAGCATCGCCAACAGAAGAGCAGCCATGATCAGACCGATGTCTGTGGAGAATGTACCATAGAAAATCTGTGTAGCGATTGGAAGTGTGTACAGCTCCTTTTTACCAAGAATCAGACTCGGCAGGAGGTAGTCATTCCAGAATGCCATTGCATCGATGATCGCTACAGTAGCAATCGTTGGTTTCAGCAGTGGGAATACAACCTTCCAGAAAGTCTGCCATCTGGAACATCCATCGATTGTTGCCGCCTCCTCAAGGGCGATCGGAACGTTGGTATGGATTGCTCCATGGAACATAAAGGTTGCCATTGACATAGAGAAACCAATGTGCATGAAGATCAGTGTTGCTCTGTGGTTCAGAAGACCGAAGATTCCACCATAGAATGATACCAGAGGGATCATTAATACCTGGAAAGGAATAACCATGGAAGCGATCATAAGACCGAACAGAGCTCCACAAGCTTTCCATTTGTTACGCACGATAACAAATGCAGTCATAGACGCAAACAGAATAGTCAGAACAGTAGAGATCACTGTGATAAACAGAGAGTTACCGAAAGATCTGACAAAGTTCATCTTCTTCATGGCCTCAGGGAAGTTCTTCATTGTGAAGCCATGCGCACCGATCAGATTCAGTGGGTTGGATGTGATATCTGCTTTTGTCTTAAATACGTTGATAATAACCAGAATAAACGGGAAGATGAATGCCAGGAATACTACAATAAGAACAGCAATCATCAGTCCATGAGCAATTTTTTTCTGGACAGCTGCTTTTTGATTATCCATTATGCACCTACCTCCGCTTTCTTACCAACATATACCTGCGCAATACCGATTACTGCACAGACAATGAACAGAATAAATGCCTCTGCCTGTCCAGGACCGAAGTTCTTGTAGGTAAATGCCTGGTTGTACACATGCATCGCTGCCATTACAGATGAGTTGAAAGGCTCACCATTAGTCAGTGATAAGTTTACATCGTAAACCATGAAGCAACGTGTAATGGAAAGGAACAGACACTGTACAAAGGATGAAGCCATCAGCGGGATGGATACATGAATTACAGACTGTAAGTTTGTACATCCATCGATAAATGCTGCCTCAATTACATCCTCTGATACACTCATAAATCCGGCAACGTAGATCAGCATCATGTATCCGGCATACTGCCATACAGATACGATGATCATACAGATCATTGCTCCGGTTGGTGTGGACAGCCAGGAAACAGAAAGTGTTCCGCTTCCGATTGCTGTACCAAGTGCTACAAAAGCACGGTTAAATACAAACTTCCATACATAACCTAATACGATACCACCGATCAGGTTTGGTACGAAGAAACCTGCACGGAAGAAGTTCTGGCCTTTCAGTCCTCTTGTTACAAGGAAAGCAAGAACAAATGCAACAATGTTAACCAGAATAACTGCGATTGCTGCGTAGATAAATGTTCTTCCCAGTGCATGCCAGTAATCTACATCACTGAAAGCTGTTGCATAGTTGGAGAAACCTACGAAAGGTTTTGTTTTGGAAACACCATCCCAGCTTGTAAATGTGAGATATAAACCGTAAATAAACGGTACGATTACAACAAGTCCGAACAGTACGGTAGCAACTCCGGCAAACATTGTGTACTGTTTAAACTTGTAAGAGTTTGAATTCGTATTCATGAATAAGATCCCCCTTTCAGAGAGTATCTCTGAACTTATTACCGAATTAGTGCTCTACAGGTGTAGCAGATGCCCAGTATTTCTCAACCTCGCCTGCGAATCCCGCACGATCGATCTGGTCTGCCAGATATTTCTGCATAGAAGCACCAACGATAGAGAAGTGATCATCTGGATCATAGTTGTAGTTAGGAACCATAGCACCCTGATCTGCGTAGTTCTTAACAGAGATAGAAAGTGGATCCAGTGCAGATGCATCGATGTTGTCGTATGCAGGTACGAATGCACATTTCTCTGTCAGGAATGCATTACCCTCAGCGTCATAGATCAGCCAGTTCAGGAAATCTTTTGCTGCCTGTCTCTGCTCGTCGGATGTATTCTCAGAGTTGTCGATGAAGAAGTATTTAGAACCGCCACCAACAAGTTTTTTGTCAGTTCCGTCTGTTGTGTTCTGTGGAAGTGGCATCATTCCAAGGCCATCTGTGTAATTGAAGTCTTTGATCATAGACCAATCCCAGTTTCCTCCGAACATGAATGCGATCTCACCCTCAGCGAGTTTCTGCTCAGAAACCTCACGCTCTGCAGCGATTGGAGAAGATTTTGCGTAGTTGTTCTCTTTCAGAACATCAAAAGTATCGATAATGGAATTGAATTTCTCATTGTTTGCAAGATCAGCTTTACCCTCATACAGAGATGTGATAAATGCCTCTACGTCAGGCTGCTCCTCGTAGATTTCCTGGAAGAAGTGTGCTCCAAGGGACCAATCCTCTTTCATGATTCCGCATGGTGCTTCCATTCCGCCAGCTTTCAGCTCGTCAAGAAGACCTTTGAAAGCATCCAGTGTAGAATAATCATCTGGGTTGAACTCTTTACCTGTAATTGCCTCGATTGCAGAGCCGTTGTACATAAGACCACGAGCCTCTACACACATAGGGAATCCAAGAACTTTACCGTCAACTTCGATCTCATAATCTGTGTTCTCTGTCCATTTTTCTCCGCTCATGTCGATACCATGCTCTACTGCCAGAGAATAGATATCTTTAGGGTCTACCATGGAAAGTGTGTATGGATCACCGGAAGAGTATTTTGTAGCCATATGAGCTGCTACTGTGTCAGATGAATAATAAACCTCTACACCTACACCTGTTTTCTCAGAATACTCCTCTGCCATCTCCTCGAATGCATCCTGAACCTCAACTTTTGAGTTGAAGATTGTAATGGATACTCCGTCTCCAGATGGAGCTGCAGAAGATCCTCCATCAGATGAACCTCCACAAGCTGTCATGGAAGCTGCCATAGCTGCTGCTAATGCTAAAGCTACGATTTTCTTTTTCATTGAAGTTACCTCCTTTTTTAATTAGTTTGTTTCATGCATGCTTCATACCTCAGGTACTTGTGCTTGTATCATAGCACTGTCATTTTTATATGTCAATCGTATGACATATACTTTCAACTAATTATCAGTCTATTCCCTAATGTTCTTTCATTTATCCATATATTGTCACAATATTGCATGCTGTTTTTTCATGCACACCACTTATTTCAATCGAAATATACATGTTTTTATATGTCATTCCTTTAACATTTTTATTGCATAATATCCTGTTGTCTGCTATACTTTGTAAAAATGAATATTGGGAGGAAAAGACATGTTCGATAAATTCTTTAACGGTTCGAACCCCTTCTGGAATATCACCGGTAATCTGTTTGACCTCTTTATACTGAATGTACTCTGGCTCATCTGCAGTCTGCCGCTCGTCACGATCGGTCCTGCAACAACAGCCTTCTATTATGCCTGCATTCAAATGGTTCTCCAGGATGATACCGGTCCTTCAAAACTGTTTTTCAGATCCTTCCGACTGAATCTGAAACAGGGAATGCTTCTTGGTATTCCTTTCACTCTGATCCTCGTCTTTCTCATAAGAGACATGAAGCTCTGCTATCAGGCAGGTCGTGG
>JAKSRN010000074.1 GCA_024403585.1 Lachnospiraceae bacterium
ACAACATCTGTATAGATTGCATTACCATCTGTTCCAATGATCTTACAACGATATTTGTTTGCTGCATTGGAAGCAGATTTCTTCAGTGTGATTGCTGCAGTGTCAAATCCTGTTACTGAGCTCTTAAACCATTTTGCACCATCTTTTGAATAGTACCACTGGTAGCTCACTGCATTCTGAGCTTCTACTGTAAAGGATACAGTATCGCCGATGGAAGCTTCTGCACTGACTGGCTGAGTGATGATCACTGCACCCTCAACAAGAGAGATGCCTGCTTCTTCAGAGATCACAACTGCGCCATCCTCACCTGTTACCTTGCAACGATATACATTTGCCTCATTAGAGGAAGATACTTTGATAGAGAATTCTGCTGTATCAGCACCTTCTGCTGTACTCTTGTACCATTTTTCTCCGTCTTTGGTGTAGTACCACTGATAGCTTACTGCATAATCTGCAACTACAGAGAATGTAGCAGTCTGGCCTTTTGCTGCAACTGCAGTCTCAGGCTGTTTGATAATTACTGCTGCCTGAGGAACAACAACTGCTGCTGTATAAGAAGTTACACTGACTTCATCTGCACCTGTTACTACACATTTGTAGATATTATTTTTGTTCACTGATGTTACTTTAAAGGAGATTTCAGCTGTATCATTGCCTGTTACGGTACTCTTATACCATTTTGTTCCGTTCTTGGAATAATACCACTGGTAAACCAGCTCCTCTCCATCTGCCTCAACAGAGAAGCTTGCTGTGTCACCGATCACGCCGTGGAAATCTACAGGATCAGTAACGATTGCAGTTGCCTTAGGTGTTGGATCTACCACATGAACGATACACTCAGATGTAATATATGGCTCATCCCATACAACTTTGATGGTTGTATCGCCGGCAGCAATTGCTTTGTACTGTTTTGTAACACCATAAGCATTGCCTACACGCTGTGCAATACTCTGGTCAGATGGATTGTACCAGAAATAAGTGTAGGTTCCAGGTCTTGGATCACCGTTTACTGTGCTGAGTTCGAAGGTCTCGCCAACATTTACAGTGATCTCTGCAGGATCAACAGAGAATGCTGCTACCGGTGCCTGATAGTCTGCTGTCAGAGTTTTGTTTGCTTTGCTGAAGGTCAGAGTGTACTCTGCCCAGTTTCCATCAGCATCCTTGAAGGATACAGCTGTTGGCTGATCCATAATTGTATCCAGTGCTGTGCTGCCTGGTGCAAGCAGTTTCTCTACCTGGATTGTGAACTCGCCAATGGCACTGTCAATGAAGCCTTCAGTTGCTGCTGCTGCCTCGTCTGCAGAACCAACATAAGCCTGTACGAAGCCTGGCAGTCCTACTGTTGCTGTTACAAGATAGTTGTTGCTGTTTGGTCCACCTGTAACACTCATCTCTGCAAAGAGAACCTCTGCATCATTCTGGTTTGTAACAGCCAGATCAAAGGTTTCTGCATAATCACCGGCCTCAAGAGTTGCTGCCGCCTGATCGATCTTGATATATCTTGGATACCAGGTTCCTTTAGAGAAGGAACGTGCATTGATCTGAATATAGCTGTCGCCATCCTCTACAGGGATTGCAAACTCATATTTTCCGTTGAATGCAGTCTCATCTGCACGAATAACGCCATTGATCCACTGTGTTTCATCAGCTCCTGTTGCAACAGCCTGCTCATATGTACCTTTGAAGAGACTGTGGTAACCGGTTCCGTTCAGTGTGATGTAAAGAGTCTTTGTTCCGCCAATCTCTTTCATATAAGCATCAACAACCTTGAACATAGCAGTGTTGTTAGCTGTCACTGTATAAGGTGTAACAACTTCAACAGGAATTGCAGGATTGATATTCATATCCTCTGCAACTGCAGGTGCTTCCTCTGTTGCAGTCATGCTGTCTTTGTCAAATGTAATAGCAATAACATTGGAGAAATCATTGCCTGCTGCGATTCTGCTTTCGGAACTCATAACGGCATAAAGAGTCTCGTCCAGAGATGCTACAGGGATTGTGAACCAGTATCCGTCAGCGCCGCCGCCGATATACCAGTCAACTGTGTGGTCTTTAGCAGCTGCTTTGTCATCAGTCAGAGCAATTACATTTCTGTTTACACTTGCCTGATGCATTCTTACAAGGTAAGTTCCGTCTTCCTGCTCTGTTACGATGGCATTCTCAAATGTGTACATACCGGATGGTTTTCCTGTATCACGCATGATGGAAGAGCAATCGATCGCATATGTAGAAACAGGAGCCTCTTCATCACCAACCTCTACTACATTGTAGCTGGTCCATGGTGCTACATCGTAACCGGTTGCGCCAGCCGGAACATTGATTGTCAGTTCCTTGCATCCGCTTAACTGTCCCCAGCCGGTCAATGCAGGGGCATTTCCGCCCATGTTCAGTGTTCTCAGGCTTGTGCAGTAGAAGAATGCACACTCTTTCAGTGTTGTCAGTGTAGACGGAAGAGTTGCCTCTGCAAGGTTACTGTAGTAGGAAAATGCATTCGATCCAACAGTGGTCACACCCTCTTCAACTACCAGCCTGGTAAAGTTATTTTTCTCGTCAAACCACGGGTAAGCATCTTCCCAGTCATGATCTTCCATCTCTCCGCTTCCGCTGACGATCAGAGTACCGTCCTCGATCTTCCAGGTCAGTCCTGTCTCCTGCGGATTTACGGTAACGGTACAGGTACCATACATACCCTCACGTCCGTCAATCATAGCTTTAATGGTTGCAGTACCTGCTTCTTTTGCAGTTACGACACCTGTCCAGGCATCTACAGCCGCAATGCTGTTAGCGGTTGATTCCCAGATAATGCCTGCTCCTGCAGGTGTGGTTGCAGCTGAAAGCTGTACTGTCTCACCAGGATTCAGAGTCACCTCTGATGGTGTAACGGCAACCTCTGTAACACTCATTGGATCAACAAGAACTGTTACAGGAACGCTTGCGGATACGCCGCCGCAGGTTGCTGTAATAGTTGCTGTTCCTGTTGCATTCAGAGTGAAGAATGTATAATTATCATCCTCACCCCACAGAGAAACTACGGACTCATCCGAAGTTGTCCATGCGATTGTCTTGTCTGCAGCATCCTCAGGGGAAACAGTTGCAGAAATCTGAGACATCTGTCCCGGCTTTCCGGAAATTGCATCCATACTGAGGGTGATACCTGTTACTGCAACTGCTGCCTGCGCTTCATCGGCGAAAACCGGTACTGCAGTTGCGAGCATTGTTGTTGTCGCTGAGCTGAATACCATAGAAGCGGCAAGAACACTGCTAAGTAACTTTTTGCCATACTTATTCATAGTAGGCCCTCCTTCTTTGTTCATTGATCTATGTTATCACGAAGTTTCCTCCGCATATGTCTTCGCGTTAACATCATTTAATCTGAGCTTCGTTCTGAAAGCTATACAATCACTGCGATGTCAGAGTACAGAACCGACCCGTCCTCTCCAGTCAGCTTACAGCGATAGATATTATTCCTGTTTACGCTGCTGAGTTTCAGCTGAATTGTATAGGTAGCTCCTTCACAAACAGGTGTAAGACTGCTCTTATACCATGTTTGTCCATCCTTACTGTACTGCCACTGACATTCCACCACGCCCTCAGCAGCTACAGAGAAGAAGACACTTGTTCCATTCGCTCCTGTCACATTCTGAGGCTGGGCAAGGATCCGGAAGTAACCATCTACCAGCATGGCTGACTTCGAAAGGATGGTATTCCCATCCATTCCCGTGACTTTGCAGCGATAGAGGATCCCGCTGTTGGAAGAAGACCTTCGGATGGATACAGAAGCAGTCTGTTCTCCATCTTCTGATTCTGTAATTGTCACTGGCACTGTGGATTTAAACCAGCTCTCTCCCTTGTTTTTGCTGTAGTACCACTGGAAAGAAACAGCATTCCGGGCAGCTACTGTAAACACTTCTGTCTCACCCTTGTCCCCGTATGCTGACTTCGGCTGTTCTGTGATCACAGCTCCCGGAAGAAGGGTTACCCCTGCAGGATCAGAGATCAGTTCTCTCCCATCCGGGCTACTGATCTTACAGCGATAGATCGTCATCTGATTGGATGCTGCCAGTTTCAGAGAGATGGTATCTTCGGTTGCTCCGGCTACGGAACTCTTGTACCACTTTTTCCCGCCATCTTTACTGTAATACCACTGGCAGGACATTCCTTCCGGTCCGGTAACGCCTACTTTATACGTAATCGTCTGCCCTATTCCGGCTTCCTGCTGCTTGGGCTGCTCTGTAATGGCAAACTCTGCCGGATCTTCCGGATCCACAGGATTCTCCGGATCTTTTGGTTCTTCGGGATTTGCCGGTTGATTCGGATCTGTCACTGTGATGGTCAGTACCAGTGGTTCCGCACCTTCTGTATCATCCACAGGCCAGCCGGTGGCAACTACTGTTCCCAGAGAAAGCGCTTTGATGATCCAGGAATTTCCTGTAAAATACTCTCCCTTATCCGGTGTACCCTCATACTCCGGACGCAGTTTTTTCCAATAACCGCTGCTCTGGTTGATGGATACGATATCCTCTCTGTCGAAGGTCCATTCCAGAGCCGGCTCACTGATGTTATAGCCATGCTTGGAATTGCTTCCCTCATAGACAAGCTCCAGTGTCTGCTGCGTTCCTGCATCCATGGAATACTTGTTTTCAGCTGCAGTGACTCTCAAAAGAGGATTCAGATAGGTGAAGTGGATCATCTTTTCATCCCTGATCTCTTTTGTCTGACCCGAATAAGGATCCTGATCCTTCACCACTGCTGTGAAGCTGGCCACCCCTGCCCTTTTCGGGACAAGAGCTTTTACCATAGAGTCCACATATTCTGCCACAGACGGATCTGAACTGCTGATTTCCAGGTTATCCTTAAAGCTGGCATTGGCAGGTTCTACTGTTACACCGAAGGAGATTGGATTAAAGGAACGCCCTCCCTCGCTGTTGGCATTTCTTCCATGGATTACGATGGTGTCATCCAGGCCCAGCTTTACTGACTGCACCGGTACATACTGTGATTCAAGATAGACATCCGCCCAGATTTCCGGATTGGCTCTGGAAGAGACACGGATGGTGCCGGACCCCGGCTTTATAAAGTAGAAACTACTGTAAGCATCTTCATTAAATATGCAGTCGCTATCCTCTGTATGGAACAGGAAGGCTGAATATACCACATCCGTATATTCTGTTTCTCCCTGATAACGGGCTTTCACCTGGATCTTTTTCTCCTCGGATCCCAATACCTTACAGGAGTCGTTGGTCACATCCTGTCCATCAATAAAAAGCCGGATCTCCTGCAGAGACTTTTTCTGTGAAAGCACTGCGACCGAAGCCAGTCTTTTGCCAGATCCATTCGCCTGGATCTCTGTAGCGGTAACCACAAACTGGCCACTGCCATATACAAAAAGCTGACCACCTTCCTCTGCAATTGCTGCACAATCATCCGGATCCACTTCCTGCAGAGACCATGCGATCCAGCTGCCGTCCGGCGGAGTATATCCCTCAACAGAGAGTGTGCCTGCTATACGGAAACCGCTTGTCTGATCCGGCGATACCATCAGATGCCGGTCCTTGATCTCTCCGGAATTCTTTCCATCATAAGAAGTGAAGCTCATCGTATAGAGATCTGTTTCCGGGAGCTCCGGCCAGAGAAGACCGCCCGGTTCAAATTCCTGATTTTCTCCAAAATACGGAAATCCATTGGAATTGATTCCCCAGCTTCTTCCGTTGCTTCCTTTTCCTTCATTTAAAAGGTTTACTGTATCAAGACTTCGCACGGTGAAGAGATCCATCTCCCGGTTCGTATCAGAGACAGGATCCAGCGGATTTCTCATTGTATCCAGCCAGTAAGAATATTCCAGTTCACCCTTTCCATCCTCGACAAATGCTCCCCTGCTGCTCTTTCCATAGGAGATGCAGTTCCGGATTCTTCCCTCCTCACGGAGATGAATGGCAATACCGCAGGTAAAACGTCCGGAAACATTTGACGAACAGTTCAATACGGAACCGGCAACAGAAGATCCCAAAGGTCCTTTTGCGGCACTTTCTTCCAGTCCCATATAGGTGGTTTCGTTCATCTTTCCAGCAAAGGAGACATTCTGAACGACAGCTCCCTTCTCCAGTCTTCCGATGATCGGCATTCCATCCTCAAATCGGATCGTATGTCCCTGACCGTCCAGCACTCCATAAAAAGGCTGCTGATTCAGCCAGTCACTGTTCACAACAATGTCTTCTGTTAAAATATAGAAAGCATGTGCCTGTGTAGAAGTTAATTTTTCCAGATCCTGCTGGCAGGAGATTGTCTGGATCATAGACGGATCCTCGGGAAGCGCTACCGGCTCTGTGGGATTCTGTCGCAGATCCTCCTCATATATCCTGCTGCAATCTGTACAGGTATACCGATTATTCGTATTTAAAACAGCAGAATCTGTTCCCAGATATCTGCATCCCGTCACGATGGGGCCTGCCTCATAGCAGGAAGCTGCCACACCGCCAAAAAAGACATAGGTTCCACTGACGCTTCCGGCAAAGAGACAATTTTCAATCCTTGCTTTACCGGACAGGCTGCCCACCAGACCGCCCAAAGTGGAAAACATTGGTCCACTCATGGCAACTTCTGACCTGCAGTTTTCCACAAGTCCGCCGGACATCTGTACTGCCAAAGGTCCCTGCCCATCCGAAAGGGCTATACTACTTCCTGCAATAGTTATATTCCTGATCTCGCCGGAAAGCTTCTTAACCAGCGCTTTATTCTGTAAGATGACCCTGTGACCCTGGCCATCCAAAACTCCTGAAAGCAGTGAAATCTGCTGATCAGCAGCCAGAGTAATATCCTGTGTCAGAATACAGGTCATACCCTCCGGAATCTGATCCGGTAATTCCGATGCGTCTGCTATAGAAAGCTCTGTGTCTTCCGCACCCGGAGTCGGGGTTGGAGTTGGTCCCGGTGTTGGTGTCGGTTCCGGGGTTGGTTCCGGGGTTGGCGTCGGTTCTGGTGTTGGCGTCGGTTCCGGGGTTGGTGTCACTTCCGGGGTTGGCGTCGGTTCCGGGGTTGGTGTCACTTCTGATTCTCCCTCTCCACCGACAGGATCCAAAGCTTTCTCATAAACTACATCACCGATAGGAGCAATCTGCTGTATTTCTCTTCCGCCAGCTACTGCCGCAAGAACATAGGCAAGATCCCCTTTATTTCCACCCAGACCATAGATATGGCCGACTTCTTCTCTGGACAATTTCAAAACACAGCAACTGTAACCATCTTCCAGGTCCAGTCTGTGGATCTCATCCGGCAGACTATAGTAAAGCGTTCCATCCACCTGGGTCAGACGAAGGAAAGGCTCATCATAGAAGAAACCACCTGTCCAGTTATACCATTTTGCTTCTGTAGTCAGCAGAACTGCACCTTCTCCGGAAGAAGAAACATCTGTACCGCTATAGGAAAGGATGCGGTCTGCTGTATCCGGCACATAGTACCAGGAGCCATTCTGAAAACAAACCGGAGAGATGGCAGACTTCCAGAAGGCATTCTCATAAGAAGGATCATCCGCCTGTCCGGAGATCTCTCCCCTGCCGGCAGCAACATGAAAATCCCCTCTTCCCGGATTCTTCTCTAATAAAGAAGCGGTACTCAGCAACACATAGTTATGCAATACTTTTCCCAGATTATCCCAGGACGGATCATCTGCTGTAACATCAACGTGATACCAGTGATCGCCGATCTGTACCATATTCCAGGCATGGTTAGCCTGAACACTGGTAACAACCCTGCAAGGAATGCCCAGTCGGTCCATCAGAAGCTGGAATGCCAGCGCATATCCCTGACATACAGCCTGCCCTTCTACTAAGGCGCCATAGGAAGTGTAATCTGACTGCGTCTGGCTGTTGTTATTGAACCCTTCTGTATCGAAGGCAATCCTTGATGCCAGGTAGTCATGACAAAGAAGCACCTGTTCTGCAGCGGTTCTGCCTGAAAGCGGCAGCTGATCCATGGCTCTTTGCACTTCAGCCTCAATTGCCTGCTGTTTTCCGGGCAGTGTATCCACTGTATCTGTATAGGTAAGTCTGATCTTCGTCAGAGTTCCGTCATCCCCCTCATCGTATCCAAAACGATAATTTACATAAAAAAGAGAAGGATCCGAATTCAGAAACTCCATCAGATCGTCAGCTAAATTCTCACTGGTAAAGCCAAGACCAGTCACATCAATTTCGGGGGCCATCTGCAGGATCCCCTCCCGGATGACATCATATCCTGATCCTTCAGCAAACTGTCCTTCCTCTGCCCTGACAGACGAAGCAGGCGAAGTCAGAATCATAGTGATTATTAAAACCCAAGACAATAAACTGTTTTTCTTCATAATAATTCCTTTACAACAACATTTGTACTT
>JAKSRN010000075.1 GCA_024403585.1 Lachnospiraceae bacterium
ACACCGATATAGGTGAAGATAACACAGATGAATCCGATCACTGCAAAGATTGCAGCATTTTTACCCTTCCAGCCACGGCTGATACGAAGGTGCAGGTAGATCGCATAGATGATCCATGTGATCAGTGCCCAGGTCTCCTTCGGATCCCAGGACCAGTAGCTTCCCCAGGCAGCCTCTGCCCAGATCGCTCCTGTAATGATAACCAGTGTCAGAAACAGGAAGCCCAGGCAAACTGCTCTGTAACTGATATTATCCAGTTTTTTCTCGGATGGGATATTCTTCTCCCAGAAGGTATTACCTGCTGTCTTTCCTTTAATAAGGAACATCAGTGATACGGCAAAGGCAACACCGAAAGATCCATAGGAAATAATAGCAGTCATAACGTGCACTGCCAGCCAGTTGCTCTGAAGAGCCGGCATCAGTTCATGCACCTCTTTGCTCTGCATTGCTGCATATCCGATGATCAGGAAGATCACCGGTGTAACGAATGCACCCAGTGCCTGGAATTTGAATCTCCAGAGGAAGATCAGATAACACAGGCAGATACCCCATGCAAAGCTGGTAGCAAATTCATACTGATTAGTTAGTGGCAGTCGGCCTGCGCCGATTCCTCTTACCACAAGGGTCGCTGTATGCAGGATAAATGCTCCCCCCACCAGTATATTTGCGATTTTTCCCGGTTTTTCGATCTTCAGTGCAAAATATGCTAAGTACAGCGCCATGGAAAGCAGATACAGCACCATGGCTCCGATGAAGATTGCCTTCTCCACCTGTAAATAAATATTAATGTCCATTCTTTTCCTCCTTATTTAACTCTGCTGCTTCGTCCACGATTCGCTCGTGGAATAACACACCGCCTTTTCGGCTGTAGCCGGCGATCTTCCATGTTCCGTCGGTTTGTTCTACTGCCCAAAGCTCTTCCGTGCGCATATAGAAGGAAAGGAATAATGCAGCAAGGATCAGGATACCGCCAACAAGTGCGATTCCTGTGAACGGATCCCTTTTCAGCTGGATCAGTGTATACGGCTGAGGATCCATAAATACAATTGTCAGATCATCGATGGTAATAGGCTGATTTCCCGTGAGAACATTCATTCCCAGAACATCTCCCTGATAATAGACCGTGTAAAGATATCCCGGATTTTTCAGTTCGGAGGATGCTGTGGCAGGTTTTCCGTCTGCCATCACATAATCCGGATAAAATGCATTGAAGGCCAGCACCAGATCCGGCATGTCCTTGATGGACATATGCTCACCTGCACAGAGGATCTCACTCTGCACAAGTTCACCGCCTCTTGAAACCACCACATTGGCAGCCCAGCCGGTAGAATTCTGATACAGCTTCATACCCAAGGCATTCATCGGATGATTGACAGAAGCTTCTCCGGAAACCGCATTGCCGGAATCTGTATCCGTTAAAGTCAGGTTCGCAATATACTGGTCTACCGTCTCATCCTCTCTTAAGAGCGTTTTGAAATCATCGATTGTCACCGTGTAGTGTGTCCCTTCCACCGGAAGACTCTCACCCACAACTCCGTAAACCGTATATTTCTGGGTAAACATCTGTCCCAGAGCAAATCCCACAATAATGATCAGCATACCCAAATGTGTAAGCCATGCCCCCCAGATACCGAACTTATTGCGGACTCCATAACGACAGGTTTCCTGATCTGCAGTTTTCACTGTTTCTGTTTTCTGAAAATGAAGTCTCCGGAAAAGCATCTCCGGGTCTTTCTTCAGCACAGCATCTGCCTCACCATTCCACTTGACCAGTCTTCTTTCCGGTGTATACTCCTCCTTCATCTGCCGGAAAAGAACCGGAAAACGAATCAGATTACAGCCCAGAAGATTCAGACACAGCAAAATGGTCAGAACAATAAACCATACACTGTGAAACACATCATCCAGGTTCAGAAGAAGAATCAGATGAGACAGTGCTCCAGAATAATATCCGGTATAGTAGGCTTCCAGTTCCCCCTGTGGAAGAACGCTTCCTACCACACAGGCGACAGTCAGAAGCACCAGCAGAATGATCGCTGTTCTCATGGAAAACAGAATATTTTTGATTGTCTGTTTTTTCTTCATATTTAATTTTTAATTCCTTACTAAGGGGATCACCTGCCTGCCGGACCAATCCCGTTTCAAGGAATTAATTCTTATACATACAGTCCCCAGATATAGATAACAACAGTATAAAATAGAAAAGAAAAAGTAGCAAGCTTGCCGAAGAGGAATTTCGTGCAATCTTGCCATATTTTCGTCCTATTTTACATTTTTATTGACATTGCACCCAAAAAAATGCAAAAATATTGTTAATTTCTATACAACTAACAGCTTTTCACAGCCCATCTCATCTTAGTAGATTTAGCTCTCGGATTTCGGATACACTCTTCCTGCGATGGGCGGATTACATCACGTGCCACCTCACTGTATACGCCTTCCCTCTGAAGCTGTTTAAAGGACTTCTTTACTAATCTGTCCTCGCCTGAATGGAATGTCAGGATTGCGACACGGCCACCCGGATTCAGTACACCCGGCAGTTTCTCCAGCAATTCGTATAACACTTCAAATTCCTTATTCACATCGATTCGAAGAGCCTGGAAGGTTCTCTGGCAGCTTTTCTTGACTGCTTCTTTTCTTTCTTTTTCCGGAAGGAATACCAGTGCCTTCTCAATCACTTTACGCATCTTTGTGGTGGTGTCGATCTGCTGGCCGGCTTTTCTGAAGCTCATTACCACAGAAGCGATCTCCTGCGCGTAGGGCTCGTCAGCATTTTCCTCAAGCATGCCTACCAGTTCTTCTTCGGTTACCTGCTGAAGACGCTCTGCTGCAGAGATTCCTTTCTGCGGGTTCATTCTAAGATCCAGAGGTCCGTCTATCTTATAGGAAAATCCTCGTTCCGGATCATCGATCTGCATGGAAGATACCCCCAGATCGGCCAGGATAAAATCAAATTTTCCACATTCCTCTGCCACTTTATCAAGATCCTTGAAATTCTGCAGGTGAACGGTGAGAATCTCCGGACCGAAACCGGCTTCTGCCAGACGTTTTTTTGTCTTCTCTGATTCAATCGGATCCACATCCAGGGCATGCATGTGCCCCTGACCCTGCAGACACTCCATCATCTTTCTGGTATGTCCGCCATAACCCAGAGTGCAGTCCAGGCCCTGCTGACCGGGCTGGATCTGCAGGAAATCCAAGATTTCCTTGAACATGATGGAAATATGCATGCCTGCAGGTGTATTTCCCTTGCTGATGACATGCTCTATGGTATCCGCATATTTTTCCGGATTATGCTCTTTGTATTTCTCTTCAAATTTTTTCGGGTACTTTCCGGCATAACGAACGCGTCGTTTATGTTTCTGTTCCCCGTTCTGTTTCATCTCTTCTGCCATATACTGTTCAATTCCTTTGTAAATAATCCTTTTCACTGCTTCAGAAACGCCTCAGAGCGTTTTTTGAGGGAGCTCCCTCTTTTCTGAGATGTGTTTAATTGTATAACAAAGAATCCCGCTGTACAACCATGTACAACGGGATTTCATAGTCGATTCTTCTTTTATTCATGCCGTTGCTCCTGCGGAGATCTGGCACACGATTTTAATCAGCTTTGCTGACATTTCCTTCTGATTATATTACTGATGGTAATACTGGAGGAAATCAGCCAGTTTTTCTGTGGCATCCTTCAGCACCTCGATTCGAGGCAGATAAACTACGCGGAAATGATCCGGATCTTTCCAGTTGAAACCGCCACCATGGATGATCAGAAGCTTCTTCTCTCTGAGAAGATCCAGTGCAAACTGCTCATCGTTCACGATTCCGAATTTTTCCACATCGATCTTCGGGAAGATATAGAAAGCTGCTTTTGGTTTCACTGCGGTGATACCTGGGATATCATTCAAAGCTTTATAGATAAACTCTCTCTGCTCATAGACACGTCCGCCCGGAACAATGTAATCTTTTACACTCTGGTGTCCGCCCAGTGCAGTCTGTACGATGGACTGTGCAGGAACATTGGAACACAGACGCATGTTGGAAAGCATGTTGATTCCTTCGATATAATCTGCTCCGCTTCTCTTATTACCACTGATGATCATCCATCCGATTCTGTATCCGGCGATCATATGGGATTTGGAAAGTCCGCTGAAGGTAACACAGAAAAGATCCGGTGCAAGTGCTGCGATCGAGATGTGCTCCTCGCCATCCATAACCAGACGGTCATAGATCTCATCTGAGAAGACCATCAGCTGATATTTTCTTGCCAGATTGGCAATCTTCTCCAGGATCTCCTTTGGATACAGTGCACCTGTAGGATTGTTCGGATTAATGATTACGATTGCTTTTGTCTTGTCTGTGATTTTTTTCTCCATATCAGCGAGATCCGGATACCACTCAGACTGCTCATCACAGATATAATGAACAGGAGTACCTCCTGCCAGAGTAACACATGCTGTCCAAAGAGGATAATCCGGTGATGGAACCAGAACTTCATCTCCGTCATTGAGTAATGCGGACATGGACAGGTTGATCAGCTCACTTACACCATTACCTGTATAGATATCTTCTACAGTAACATTCGGGATTCCCTTGATCTGTGCATACTGCATGATTGCTTTACGTGCAGAGAAAAGACCTTTGGATGCGGAATATCCCTCACACTCTGTCAGCTGGGATGCCATATCAAAGACAACCTCATCCGGTGTACGGAATCCAAAAGGTGCCGGGTTACCGATGTTCAGCTTCAGAACATGCATACCTGCTGCCTCCATACGATTTGCTTCTTCTACAACCGGTCCTCTTACATCATATAATACATTATCAAGCTTGGATGATTTACTGAATTTACGCATAGTGCCTGTACTCTCCTTTTTATGAGATCCATCCTTCTTCTGGGATCTTTCCTTTTTATGATCTGTAACTGAAGCTTTCTCTTCAGTTTTACCGCTTTTTTCAACGCCTGGCTGGTCCTTGTCTGAACTCTTCTTTTCTTCTGTTCTGCAGATGCCCTCACCAGGCATGGCCGCTTCTGCAGTACCCAGAAGCCAGTCAGGTGTTACCTCCAGGATCTCTGCCAGAAACTTAAGGATCCCTTTTCTCGGGATCGCTCTTCCACTGAGATACTGGCTCATCTGACTTTTGCTCAATTTGATCTGACGCTCTTCAGCCAGATGGATCAGATGCACCTGCTTGCAGTTCTTCTGATTCATCGCTTCCCGAAGGCGTTCCGAAAATAAACTTTTCATAAAACAAAAATAAACCTTTCTTTGTTTATCCGACTAGGAAAGTTTACCATTTTGAACTTTTTTCGTCAAGGACATTCAAAGAAAAGTTTATTTTTAATCTTCTATCTTTTTCCAAAAAGTTTAGCAAGCGGTTCTACTATGGCTTCCAGATCCTGGATTGCTCGATTCAGACCATCGATATCCATGGCTTCAATCTTTCCGATCGCCTGTGTGATACCCTCGGAGCCATCATTTACCATCTGTTGTGTATCGTCCACCAAGCCTGCAAAATCGATCCTTGCCAGCTGGGTCGCTGTTTTATTCAGCTGAACAACACCCACATTGACCTCCTGCAGGGTTTCTTCCGCATCAGTCATTACTGAAGCGGCTTTCGGAACCAGGATCATGGCTGACAGGACTGCCACCAGGAAAATCCCCCCCATAAACAAGGCTGTCAGTCTCATCCAAAAAGTCTGTTTCTTCAATATTTTCACATCTTGCTCATTCATCCCGATTCCTCCTCGTCATTATAGTATTTTACGACTTTTATATGTTCTCCGCTGTTTTGGCTTCTATTCCTCTCAATGATTTTCGAAAAGTTCTGCTGCTTTTCTCATTCTCTCTGCAATCGGAACACCAAACGGACATCTGGATTCACATTCCTGACATCCGATACACTCGGATGCATGGTGGTCCAGCAGCATGTAATGAGATTTCAGTGATTCCGGAACCTCCGGCTGCATAGCGGCCAGATCATAATATTTATTGATCATGGCAATATCCAGTTCAGCAGCACATGGTTTACAGTGACCGCAGTAGGTACACTGACCTTTATAAGTATGTAAAGGAGCATTGGCAAGTACGGATGCATAGTCCTTCTCTGCCTCTGAAGCTTCTTCGTAATGAACAGCCTCGTCCACCTGCTCTTTTGTATCGTATCCGCAAAGAATGGAAGCTGTAGCCGGACGGGTCAGCGCATAGTGGATGCACTGGGTTGGTGTCAGGGCAACGCCGAATGGAGATCTGTTCACATCAAAGAGACGACCACCTGCAAAAGCCTTCATTACGGTAATTCCAACATTGTGTTCCTCGCAGACTCTGTATAATTCTGCTCTCTCCACATTGATACCGGCAAGATTCTCATCATAACGATATCCTTCTGTCAGAAGCTCTTCCAGATCCTGTCCGGAAGGCAGCATATCAAAGGCAGGGTTTACACTGAACAGCATCATCTCGATCAGACCAGATTCAGCAACCAGTTTCGCAACTCCCGGATTATGGGAACTCATTCCGATATGGCGAATCACTCCCGCTTCCTTCAGTTCTTTGACATACGCAAGATAATCAGAATCCTTAATATAATTCCAGTCCTCCATGGTATCTACATAATGGATCATACCCAAATCAATATAGTCCGTCTGAAGGCGGTTCAGCAGATCTTCGAATGCAGGCTTCACATACTTCAGATCTCTTGTACGCACATACTGACCATTCTGCCAGGTAGATCCCAGATGTCCCTGTACATACCAGTTCTCTCTGTCATCTTTAATTGCTTTTCCGATAATATCTCTGGATTTCGGATCTGCCATCCAGCAGTCAATGATATTGATTCCCTTTTCATGGGCATAGCGCATCAGTTCAACGGATTCCTCCTCAGGATGACGCTCCAGCCACTCACCGCCAAAACCAATCTCGCTTACCTTTAAGCCTGTTTTTCCTAACACATTATATTTCATCGCATATTCCTCTCTTTTGGTTCGGTTTTGAAACCAATGTTATCATGCATATATACTACAATTTTACACTATCCTAAAGCAAAAGCCAAATACAATCGATGTCACGATATTGACACGCTCCGTCTATATCTGTTATTTTATAAGTAACGCGAAAATATTTTCGTAAAATACACATTAAGAAAGGGGACTATTATGAAAAGAATGAAAAACACCGTCCTGTCAATCCTTCTGATCGGTCTTATGGTTCTGGTCAGTGGTTGCGGCAAAGAATTCGATGCCAAAGGTTTAGTTGAGTCTTTCATGGCTTTAATGACCAAAGGTGAAACCGAACAGTACTGTAAACTCACAGGCGAATCTCAGGCAGAGGCTGAGGCAGATTATGCGGCAATGTTTGAAGGTGCTAAAGAGGCTTTTGGAGATGCTCCGGTTTCTGAGGAGGTACAGGATGCATTCGTCAATGCATACATTGAGCTGTTATCCGCAGCTAAATATGAGGTGCATGAAGCAACAAAAGACGGCGAAACATACACCGTATCTATGGACATCTACCCGATCAAAGGTGCCTACACCGGTGTTGAGGAAGCTGTCGATGAGCTTCTTGCAGATATCGATCTCGACACATCTGAGCAGGATCTTTTCGACGCAGTTTTCACAGCTATGACAAAGGTCATGCTTGCCAATAAAGATAATCTTTCTTATGGCGATCCTCAGACAGTTGATCTGAAGATTGTGAAAAAGGGAAATTACTATGAGATTGAAGATGCAGAAGCAATGGGCGAGAAGGTAGGAGAACTGCTGATCGACCAGAGCGAGCTGGGTTAATGTACAGGTAGATTTATAAGAACAGCCCCTGATATTTACTTAGGTAGATATCAGGGGCTTTTATAAGTTGTATTATAAATGGCATAGATCACGTACGATCCGAATATAGTTCATATATGATTTTTTCCTGATTCCAAATCCATTGGGATCATGCATGTCACCATATTGACAAGCTGCAAACAATCAGCATGACTGGAAAGCAGCAAAATGTTTTGCCCGATCTCCCGAATCGGTTTCTGTGCGTATAACTGAAAAATATGACCATCATGGACACATTGGTATCTTGAGTCTTTCAGAAACTCACGGATTCTATCCAGACGATCTCTGGTAACAAACTGGATGCCATCACTATGGCTTGGAATTGCCAGTGCTTCGGCAATCTGAATTGCTAATGCGGAATCTATCATGAACCACGTTCCTCCTTTGATTTTGTAATATTCCTCAGCATCAACACCTATCTCTACATAATCACTGTGGTTGATCTATATCCTGGACAATAGGCACACAGTCTCAACATG
>JAKSRN010000076.1 GCA_024403585.1 Lachnospiraceae bacterium
ATGTACTCTACCAAGCAGTCTTGAATTTGTCAAATATATCGAGTAGAATGAGTTTTATAACAAATCCAACCATATAGAAAGGAAAACTATGCAAGAACCCGTTCGTAATGTTCAGGATCCTGCTGCCGGTCTTGCCACCGGTTCCATGATCCTTGGACTGTTTTCTGTAATCATGATCGCCACCGGATTCTCCTTTATCATAGGATCTGCCGGCATCATACTCGCATTGTTATCACGAGGAAGCGGAAATTTCAGCACAAAAGCCAAAAGCGGCCTTGTTACATCCGTGATCGGTGTGCTGGGTGGCATTGCAGTGACTGTTTTTGCCTTCGTCACCATTTTCTCCGGAGACTTCTCTCAGGCTTTGGAAAGACTGGATTCCCTTTACGAAACCTACATCACCCAGGGAACTCTGGATCAAACAGACCTGGATCGCGTCCTGGAAGATGACAAGGACCAGCAGCCTCTGGACAATAAAGCTGCCTGCCTGATCTTTCCTGTTTATGAAGAGGAGGCAGATGTATGATGACAAACAAAGAAATCCGCTGTCTCGCAAGAGAAACCCTGCACGGAAAATTCAGCAGTTTTATTACCCTTTTTCTGTGTGCATACATTATTGAAACCCTGATTGTCTCTCTGCCATCAAGCTTTCTGGCTGCACCCAAGAATCTGCCGCTTTATTTGTCCCAGGTTCTTCTCTCCATCCTTCTGGAAGCCCTTGGCTCCATGATCATGCTCAGTATCAACAGAGGTGCACTGCAGCTGATCCGTGGACATAAGACCTCCCTCGCAGATATCTTCTTTGCCTTTCGTAATCAGGCAGATCATTTTCTGGCACTGGAGCTCTTCTTCACGATCATTCATACACTTACCTCTATTCCAATCTATGTATATGTATGGATCACCAGAGACAGTGAGATGAGCCTTTTGACCTACGCAATCACCAGCAACATGCTCTCAGCTGTTGCCACAGGCCTGACGATCCTGATCACACTGATCTTCTCCATGTCAGAATTTCTCATGCTGGATGACCCATCTCTGACAGCCAGAGAAGCCCTTAGAAAAAGTACAGACCTGATCAACGGATCTACCGGACAGTATTTCCTTCTTCTTCTGAGTTTTCTGGGGTATATCGTTCTTGGATTCACCAGTGCAACCATCGGTTTCCTTTGGGTTGTTCCTTATATAACGGTTTCCCAGGCGATTTTCTACGAAAAACTGAAAGAGTCCTGAACCAGTCCCAAGACAGCATGCACTACCGACAAATAACCTATGTCAGACAGGCGCTTGCAATCTTGCGATAAAAGCAAAAGAGAAAGTCAGACGACTTTCTCTTTTGCTTTATTTGTTTCTGTTTTCAATTCTTTAGAATCCACTGAACTGCATTGGCAATTAAATTACCAAGGATTCATACTCTTAATCCCTGGCTCGTTGCCATCACATAAAATCAGAAACGAGCACGGATCATGCTGATGATACCATCTACCTTCTCAGCAGCTGCTTTGTAAGCTTCCTCTGTCATTGTCTCTGTGACAAATGCAAACTCACCCTCTACTCCTGGAAGAGAGATGGTCTCAACCTTTCCAAATGCAGCCTCAACTGCAGGAAGCACGTCAGCAACAACACCCTGCACACGTACGAAGAAACGGCTTGTAACCTGACTGATTGGAAGCAGCTCAAGTTTCTCCTCTTTCCATCCCATCATAACTGTGTGATGCAGGTTTTTCGCAATATCTACCACATCACCTGCTACTGCACTTGCTGTAGGCAGTTTTCCGGCTCCGCTTCCGTAGAACATAGCATCTCCAAGCATATTTCCATGAACGAAGATTGCATTGAAAACATCGTTTACACTGTAAAGCGGATGAGTAGAAGCGATCATAACAGGACTTACCATTGCATAGATTCCCTGCTCTGTTTTACGGCTTGTTGCAAGCAGTTTTACAGCTGCACCCATCTCTTTTGCGTATTTGATATCTGTAGCAGTGATCTTTGTGATTCCTTCAGTATAGATATCCTGGTAATCAACAAACTGCTCATAAGCTAAAGAAGAAAGGATGGCGATCTTACGGCATGGATCATAACCCTCCACATCAGCCTCAGGATTTTTCTCTGCATATCCTTTTTCCTGTGCCTCTTTCAGAACATCAGCAAAGTCAGAACCATCGCTGCTCATCTTGCTTAAGATGTAGTTGGTTGTTCCATTCAGGATACCTGTGATCTCATCGATCTCATCTGCTGTAAGAGAAGAATTGATCGGACGGATGATCGGGATACCGCCACCGCAGCTTGCCTCAAACATATAGTTGATGCTTTTCTCTTTTGCGATTTTCATCAGCTCAGTACCATGTCTGGCAACAAGCTCTTTGTTGGAAGTACATACACTCTTTCCAGCCTCCAGAGCACGTTTGGAGAATGGATAAGCAGGATTTACTCCTCCCATTGTCTCAACAACGATATCAACCTCCGGATCATTCACGATCACTTCATAATCATGAACCAGAACAGGTTCTACAGGATCGCCCGGAAACTCTCTTAAGTCCAGAACGTATTTAACCTGAACCTCTTCTCCTACACGTTTTGCGATACTTGCACTGTTTGTATTCAGTACTTCAAAAACACCGGAACCAACTGTTCCATATCCTAAAATAGCTACTTTAACCATTACTTACTTCCTCTCTCCGCCTAATATTTTAAAATCATGTACACCCTGCTGATCCTGAATCTCACCAATCATAGTTGATACATCCCCTGTGTCCTCCGCAATGTCCACAGAGATCGTCAATGTGGCCACTCCATGGATAGGAATGGACTGATGGATCGTCAGAATATTTCCATGGGATGCAGCGATACATTTCAGTACATCAGACAATACTCCCGGCTCATCATCGATCTGCAGAATAAAGGTGATTGTCTTTCCCTTTGCATTATCATGAAACGGAAAAATATCATCCTGATATTTATAAAAAGAACTACGGCTGATCCCTACTTCTTCTGTGGCCTGCTGAACGGTGAGTTTCTTTCTCTCCATCATCTTTTTTGCCTCCAGAACCTTCAGAAGAACCTCTGGTACTGCCTTCTCTTTTACAACATAATACTTGTCACTCATAGCTTTGTTAATCCTTTTTATTGTGTGTCCACGGCATACATTTGTTTGCACAATACCGATATTATCACAGACAACTACTCCATGTAAAGGAAAAGCTTTTCTTTTTCTTCGCATTCGCGAAAAAGAGCTGCACAGATTCTGCAGCTCTTACTTTCTTATTAAACTTCTTTTTTCAATGCAATCCACTTCAGATATGCGTTGATGAACGGATCAATATCACCATCCATAACTGCATCTACCTGGCCACGCTCCTCGTTAGTACGATGATCTTTAACCATGGTGTATGGCTGCATTACATAAGAACGGATCTGATTTCCCCAGGCAATGTCTGTAACCTCGCCACGGATACCGGACAGTTTTGCTGCCTGCTCCTCCTGAGCCAGCATATACAGTTTTGCTTTCAGCATCTGCATCGCTTTGTCTTTGTTCATATGCTGTGAACGCTCATTCTGACAGGTAACAACAATACCGGTTGGGAAATGAGTGATTCGAATCGCAGAAGAGGTCTTATTGATATGCTGACCACCGGCTCCACTGGAACGGTAGGTATCAATACGGATATCCTCATCTTTTACTTCGATATCAATATCATCTTCAATATCCGGCATAACATCACAGGATACAAAAGAAGTCTGACGTTTTCCGTTTGCATTGAACGGAGAAATACGAACCAGACGGTGTACACCCTTCTCAGATTTCAGATAACCGTAAGCATTCATTCCGTTCACCTGGAAAGTAACGGATTTCACACCTGCCTCATCACCGTCCAGGAAATCCAGTTCTTCCACTGTAAATCCTTTATCAGCTGCCCAACGGGTATACATACGGTAGAGCATACCGCACCAGTCCATCGCCTCTGTTCCGCCGGCACCGGCATTCAGTTTGATGATGGCATTATTCTTGTCATACTCACCGGAAAGAAGTGTTTTGATTCGGATGTTATCAAAATCTGTTTTGAATTCATCCAGCATCTCCTGGATCTCAGGAATCAGATCAGGGTCATTTTCCTCATAACCCATCTCGATCATTGTTTCCATATCTTCGATCGCAGTAACGAGTTTTTTATAGATATCTCTATCTTCTTTCAGACTTCCAAGCTCTTTCATCTGTTCCTGTGCCTTCTCAGGTACATCCCAGAAGCCAGGCTCTTCCATCTTTCTCTCTAACTCTTCGATTCTCTGTTCCTTATTTACAAGATCAAGGGAATCTCTTACTTCAGCCAGTGGTCCTTCATAGGAGTTCAATTCTGATTTGAACTGATCTAATTCAACCATTGCTTTACCCACTTTCTTCTTAATTTATTTCAAGTCGAAGCTCTTCCGGAGACACGGCTGATCCACCAGACCACCCGTCTCGCAGAGCCTGTAACAATCATCTGCGAAGTTTATTTTCTTCCACAGCACTGTTTATATTTCTTTCCACTTCCGCAAGGACATGGATCGTTTGGATAAACTCGTTTCTCTTTGTTTACCTTTGGTTTACTCAGAGCTGAGTCATCCTTGTTTGTACCGGTTACTTTAGCAACCTCCTCACGCTCAATCTTCTGCTCAATTCTTACATGATACAGAAGTCGAACAGTATCCTGCTGAATCGCACCTGTCATCTCGTTGAACATATCGTAAGCAGTCATCTTATATTCAACTTTTGGATCACGCTGTCCATATGCCTGAAGGCCGATACCCTGACGCAGGATATCCATATCATCAATATGATCCATCCATTTCTGATCGATCACTTTCAGAAGGATAACACGCTCCAGCTCACGGATCTGCTCTTCCTCTGGGAACTCGCTCTCTTTCTCAGCATACAGTTTCACTGCCTGCTCTTTCAGCATCTGTTTCAGAGTGTTGACATTCAGTTTCTTCACATCCTCAGCCTCAACAGCTTTTACAGGAATGATTGGAAGAAGCAGACGATTCAGTTCTGTAAGATCCCACTCATCATTGTCTGTATCAGAAGAGATGCACAGATCAACTGTAGAATCTACAATGTCATAAACCATCTTCATGATGGAATCACGCATGTTCTCACCATCCAGAACGCGGCGACGCTCTTTATAGATGATCTCACGCTGCTCATTGTTAACACCATCATAATCCAGAAGATTTTTACGTATCGCATAGTTGTTGCTCTCAATCTTCATCTGTGCTTTCTCAATGGCAGAAGTCAGCATCTTATGCTCAATCTGCTCATTCTCAGCAACACCAAGAGATTTGAATACGTTCATCAGTTTCTCAGAACCAAAGAGACGCATCAGATCATCTTCCAGAGAGATGTAGAAACGGGACTCACCCGGATCTCCCTGACGACCGGAACGACCACGCAGCTGGTTATCGATTCGTCTGGACTCATGACGCTCTGTACCAATGATCTTCAGACCACCGGCAGCTCTTGATTCATCATCCAGCTTGATATCAGTACCACGTCCTGCCATGTTTGTAGCGATTGTTACGGTTCCTGCCTCACCTGCATGAGAAACGATCTCAGCCTCCTGCTCATGATATTTTGCATTCAGAACCTGATGACGGATTCCTTCTCTTTTCAGCATCTTGCTGAGCAGCTCAGAAGTCTCGATGGTAATAGTACCAACCAGAACCGGCTGATTTTTCTCGTGTGCTGCTTTTACTTCCTCTACAACTGCATGGAATTTCTCTTTTTTAGTTACGTATACAGCATCATTATGATCCTCACGGATTACAGGTCTGTTGGTTGGAATCTCGATTACATCCATTCCGTAGATATCACGGAACTCCTGCTCCTCTGTAAGAGCAGTACCGGTCATACCGGCTTTCTTTGCATATTTATTGAAGAAGTTCTGGAAGGTGATTGTAGCCAGAGTTCTGCTCTCTCTACGTACCTTAACATGCTCTTTTGCCTCGATTGCCTGATGCAGACCATCAGAGTATCTTCTTCCCGGCATGATACGTCCGGTAAACTCATCAACGATCAGTACTTCATCATCTTTTACAACATAGTCCTGATCTCTGAACATCAGGTTATGGGCACGAAGTGCCAGAATGATATTGTGCTGGATCTCCAGGTGCTCAGGATCAGAAAGGTTTTCAATATGGAAGAAATCCTCCACCTTTTTCACACCCTGCTCAGTAAGTGTTACAACTTTATCCTTCTCATTAACGATGAAATCACCTGTTTCGATGATCTCCTCACCCATGAGTGCAGTCATCTTTGTAACCTCACCGGAAGCCTCACCACGCTCCAGACGCTGTGCCAGAATATCACAGGTCTCATACAGCTTTGTGGATTTTCCACTCTGACCAGAGATGATCAGTGGTGTTCTGGCCTCATCGATCAGGATAGAGTCAACCTCATCGACGATGGCATATACAAGTTTTCTCTGAACCAGCTGCTCTTTGTAAATTACCATGTTATCACGCAGGTAATCAAATCCCAGCTCGTTGTTTGTAATATAGGTAATGTCGCATGCATACTGCTCACGACGCTCATCATTCTTCATGGAGTTCAGAACACATCCAACTGTCAGTCCAAGGAATCTGTGTACCTGACCCATCTCCTCAGCATCACGGTTTGCCAGGTAATCATTGACAGTAACGACATGTACACCCTCACCTGTCAGTGCATTCAGATAAGAAGGCAGTGTTGCAACCAGAGTTTTACCTTCACCAGTTCTCATCTCAGCGATACGTCCCTGGTGCAGAATGATACCACCGATCAGCTGAACACGATAATGTTCCATATTTAATACACGTTTTGCAGCCTCTCTTACTACAGCATATGCCTCCGGAAGGATATCATCCAGAGTCTGTCCGTTTGCCAGGCGCTCTTTAAATTCACGTGTTTTGTCGCGAAGTTCCTCATCAGACAGTTTCTGCATTGCAGGACGAAGTGCTTCGATTTTATCCACGATTGGATTGATTCTTTTTAATTCTCTCTCACTATGAGTCCCAAATAATCTTTCAGTAAATTTCATGTAAGTACTCCCATAGATAAATTTATCCATATATATTCAAGATTGTATCACTTGTGCTATTTTTACACAATCAAAATTTGTACAGGTCTCTCTTTTTCGTTACTATATCTTCCACTAATCGTTATATCCATGCTCGAATTTCCAGAGATACTTACGTTTCTCAATTACCAGATCATTCATCTCTTTTACAAATCTTCCTGCTGCCTTTACGATTTCAACTGTTTTTTTCATGTGCTTTTTCCCTTTCTTTTGTTTGTGTTGTTGTTATCTATGTACTAAGTGTAGCATCCGAACCTTACACAAACCTTACATAAAGGAAGTATCTAACTTCGTGATGTTCCGCGCGCGAAGCGTAGCGTAGCTGTGCATCTGTGTTTTGATTTACAGTAAATTCCGGCGGAATTTCCTGTGAATCGAAAAAAGAGGTATGATACCTCACAAGTAACATACCTCTTAAACGTTCGATTCAGTTTTTAGATAGCGAACATATGCGTAAAAGCTATATCAGATATCATCTGGTTATCGAGTTGATCGACGGTTTAAACATCCGGCTCCAGTAATCCGTATGTATTGCCTTTTCTCTTATAAACCACATTGATCTGCTCAGTCTCAGCATTACAGAAAACAAAGAAAGAATGACCTAAGAGCTCCATCTGCAGGCAGGCATCTTCCGGATACATAGGCTTCATATCAAACTTCTTGGTACGGATGATCTCGATCTCTTCATTCTCAAGATAATCATTCTCCATATACTCTTTCTGGAAATTTCCTGCTGCCTGATGCTTGTCTACGATTTTCTTTTTATATTTTCTAAGCTGACGCTCAATTACCTCTTCAACCAGATCAATGGATACATACATATCATTGCTGACCTGCTCAGAACGAATGATGCTTCCTTTAACAGGAATGGTAACCTCAATTTTCTGTCTTTCCTTCTCAACACTCAATGTAACCTGAATGGTTGTTTCCGGTGTAAAATACTTCTCCAGTTTTCCGAGTTTTTCCAACACAGCTGTTTTCAGCCCCTGTGTAACCTCAATATTTTTTCCGCTGATGGTAACGTTCATATCATCAACTCCTTTACTCCCGTATTTTACAGTTGCCTGTAAGTTAGTTATATTATAGCAATTTGTCAGATAAAATGCAACGAATCCAACAACAGCAGAGTTCTAAAGAAACTATAAAGTAAAAAAAGCCGGTACAAACGTACCGACTTTCTTAAT
>JAKSRN010000077.1 GCA_024403585.1 Lachnospiraceae bacterium
CCTAAAAATGGGTATAAAAAATACACCCACAAGAGTGCAAGTGTGATATAATGAGTTTGCGAGACACACATCACATTCACACTGATGTGGGATAGGCCGTTCCTTACCAGGGAACGGTTTATTTTTTTGTAAAATCTACAACTATAACATTTCCGCGACGACTTAAACGGCGTCGCTTTTTTCAATTACCTCCTCAATTCCAAGAGAACGGAGCACCATAGCTCTACCAATCTCGTCAGCCTGTCTATAGGCAAGAATAATTTCCTTCTCAATACTTGAAACTGAAAAACTAGATAATCCTGCGGAAGTGTCGGTTCCGTAGATCATAGCGAGAGATACACCGAGGACATCACAGATCTTGAACAGAGTCTCTGCGTCCGGAAGGCTTGCTCCACGCTCCCAGGTAGAAACGGTAGTGCTCTTGATGTCTAGTGCCTGCGCAAGCTGGGCCTGTGTGATCTTTGCTCTCTTTCTGTAATATGCAATATTTGCTGAAATATTGTCTTTAATCCTTTCGTCGCTCATAAAGACACCTTCCTCTCTCTCGTTAGTAACACTATTATAGTATGCCGAAAATTGAAATTCAATAAAAAAATACGGAAATTCAGTAGAAAATGATTGACACTACGGAAAACAAGTA
The DNA here is from genome assembly GCA_024403585.1 of Lachnospiraceae bacterium. GTDB lineage: Bacteria > Bacillota > Clostridia > Lachnospirales > Lachnospiraceae > JAKSRN01. The sequence goes on from JAKSRN010000077.1 coordinate 641, forward strand.
GTATTTTAATGATGTACGGAGATTCCGTAGTTTCAGAAAGGAGAAAATAAGATGTTAGGAAAAGCAATCAAAGAGTACATAGATAAAACTGGACTGAAACAGAAAAAGGTAGCAGAGGATGCAGGAATGAGACCGCAGACCTTTAATGACATTCTGAACGGAAGAAGAAAGGTTGAGGCGGTCGAGTATTTCAACATCTGCAGAGCCTTGGGCGTTTCAGCTGATTACTTCATGGAAAACATGAAGAAGGCAGCAGTCTAAGATACGGACATTTATAGGAGGTGATGTGAGACATGATTGTGACATGTAAGACCTGCAGGAGCTGGTTTTATTGCATGGAGCGTTCAAGATTGATTCCTTGTACATCGTACAAGAGGAAGGAGGCAAGAAATGAGAATCAAAGTAGAAGTCAAAGCAGAGAACGGGAAAGAGGAAGCCATTATGGAAGAAGTCCGAAAGATGGTGAGAAAAATCAACCATCTCCCGGGCATCAAGGGCTATCAGATCACGATTAAGAGTTTGGAGAACGATAGCCAGAAGGAAGAGTAACGGCGTCAATCATATCGCCTTCGGATGTGTTGCTGTCGATTATAGCTTCGATACAGAGGCAAGGCGGATCATTATCCTGATCATCGTCAACCTCGTCTATCTCGGCGTACTCGTAACCATCGTCGAGCATGGACTGAAGACAATCAATCACATCAGTCAATTTGTAAATAGCCATTGTGGAGACCTCCCTTATGTACTCGGCTCCGGCCAGGGAGCCTGTATAGAAAGTATATGGTCTCAGAAGCGAAATGGCAACGGATACGGAGGAAATAGCATGAAAGAAAACAGAATCTCAGTGCAGAAGGCAGCGGAGCTCATGGGAGTGAGTCCCCAGTTTGTCAGAGTGGGCCTGCAGAGGGGAAGGCTTCCATTCGGATATGCAGTGAAGAATAAAACAAAATGGTGGTATTTCATCTCAGCACAGAAATTCACTGAGGCCACCGGCATTCAAATCTAGGAGGTAAATAATTATGTGTAACAAGAAGGCAAGAAAAGCAATCAGAAGAGCATTGCTGATCGTGAGTGTAGTAATCGCCGTACTGGCAGCAGGAGCAGGCTTCATCGGAGCAACGAACTGTGTAGATCTGGACAAGTATTTCTGGATTGACGTCGTAGTGTTCATCCTTGCAACAGAGTATGTGTTCCTGTTTATGTATGCGAATGGCCAGTTCATCGATGAGCTGATGCTGGAAGTATATGAAGAGGTATTCGGACATGATTACGATGAATGATTTGCTTGGATTACTGACTAATCCGGACAGGATAAGAATTTTCAGAGGAGATGAGGAAGTATTTACGGGATTTGTAGCATACGTGAATGGAACATTCCAGGGAGAGGATATGCAGAGCATTGGCCTGACAGGAGAGGAACCGGTCAAGAAATACAGAGCGGTGCCAGAGATCAGGCACAAAGAATGGAAGGAAAGAGGACTCATGGAGCCGATGATGCCGGCAGAGATGGAAGAGTACAGCTTCTCAGATTTGATGATGAGTCTCTATCATGTAATCACGATTTAGGGCAGAAAAAAAGACTGACGTTTGCCGACGCCAGCCCGATGAGTAGTTACAGTAAAAACCGATAATTTATTGTAACTCCAACAGCCCGAAAAGTCAAGAAAACAGGGGCTTTTACGGCTCCTGTATAGGACTTGATTAAGTTATTAACTTTAGGACAGGAGTGGAGTATGGCAGTAAAAAGAAAGACATACCATTTCCGAAAGAATGACATCATCGAGGTAGAGGAATTCCATGATGGAAATTATGGAGCACCGGGGAAGTCGAGGATAAAGAGACAGAAGCCTACGCAGGAACAGATGCAGCGGGTCAATGCTCTGAACAAGGCAAGGAAATGCAGACATAAACTACTGGAGTATTTTACTGAGGGAGATGTATTTGCAACATGGACATACGAGGTGAAGAACAGACCACCAGATATGGCCAAGGCATTGAAGGATTTCCAGAAGGCGATGAGGTATGTCAGGAAGGAATACAAGAAGAGAGACAGAGAGCTGTTCTGGATAAAAAATATAGAAAGAGGCACAAAAGGAGCCTGGCACATCCATCTGGTCATCAATGAGATCGGAGACACGGCCAACATCATCAAAGAGGCATGGGAGCATGGAGGCACATACATATGCCAGATAAAGCTGAATGATAAGCTCTACGACAAAGACTTCACGAAGCTGGCCGCATACATGACGAAGGATGAACATTCTGCCGAGAAGAAGAAAAACGGGGAAAAAGGTAAGCCGAGACTCAGTGAGAGCAGTTATTCCACATCAAGGAATATGCCACTGAAAGAACCGAAGGTAGATAAGCTGGTCAGATGGAAAGAGAGACCGAAACCGAAAAAAGGATATTACATCGAGAAGATCTATGAGGGCGTCAATCCGGTAACTGGATACCTGTACCGTAGATACACGATGTACAGAGACAGGGGGGGAGGAGAAGATGAAACAGACACACATCTACATAGCGGTTGATAGCTGTTCTCCTCGTACTTCCAAGAAAAACTATGGATATATCCTGGAATGCGAAGTATCGGGAGAGGCAGTGACCAGAGACGGATATGGACAATCCGAAGGAAGCTACCACAAAGCAGTGCTTGAAGCATTGGCAGCGGCACTGGAGAGATTTACGCAGAGATGCGAAGTGACCATCCATTCAGAGAATGAATTTGTTCTCAACATGATGGAGCTCAATCTGGCCAAGTGGTCAGAAAATGGTTTTCTCACAGCAAAGGGAAAGCCGGTAGCAAATCAGGAGGAATGGATCCGCGTGTGGGAAGCCTCAAAAAATCAGATTATCCATGGAGCAATAGGGAGACATGCATATTCCGGATGGCTCAGTGGAGAAATAGAACGGAGAAAGGAACAGAACAATGTTTGATAATTTTGGAGAATTTAATTCATGTGAAGAAATCAATGAGTCTGCAGAAGGACTCTTCAACGAGGGAGACGTAGAGTCTCTGAAAACACTGGCAAAGGAAAACGGTATTCCTGAGGAAATCGTGAAGATGTACATCGAGGGAGATATTCCGGAGCTTTGCGATGCAGAGATGGCAGCAGTCGGAAAGATTGACGTAGAAGTGGAAGACCTGAAACCACAGGAAATCATGGTTGACTGGATTGAATACTTGAAGGTGCAGGTAATGAGCGGAGATGAGGAACTGGCCAGAAACGTCAGAAAGAAGGGCAAGAGTCTCAAAGGCATGGTAGCGGCTCTCCTGAAATGGTCATTCGGGCATCAGCAGCAGATTGACAAGGGCATTCTCGATGCAGCAGGAGTCAAGGCGCGTGTGACACTGGGCATTCCTGGAATGGGCAGAGCAAAGAAGATCATCAGAGAGTATTACGGAGGCTAATATGGCAGCGAGAAAGATTATTCCGACGATGGAGGAATTATTCGACACTATGCCAGAGATGCCAGACAACTGGAAAGACGAGTGCATGAAGAACGTGCCGGAAATTCCAATCTACTACAGAATCAAAGGCAATTATGCCGATTGCACCTGCGGAAAATGCGGGCTTGATTACAAGATCAGATTCAGAGCAGGAAGCCCGGATCAGGAATTCATTCCGATGGACAAAAAGCCGGGAAGGTATGAAGAGGCGAAATGCAAGCTATGTGGAGCAGAGGGGCTGTACGAATGGAAGAAATGTACAAACCCGTTCTACATGCAGTTCACGGTGCTGATGATGCAGAAGTGCTCTGATGGGAATCTGGTGGTCAGATACATCAAGTGCCATAACACATACGAACAGGGAGTCAGACAGAGGTTCCATGCAGACGAGATAGCACGCATCTTCCTGACGATGGGAGACTATTACAAGTTTTACTGGGATAACCTGTACGGATGGGGAAGAGTTTGGCCTATTCCGTTATACGAAGATTTACTGTATCCGGGATCCCTTCAGGAATTGCAGGAGTCAAACCTCAAATACCATGTAAGAACCGGCGCATCCCTCATGGAAGATCTGAAAGCATATTCGAAAAATCCGGGAATCGAGATGATGTACAAGGCAGGGCTGAGAAACTTGGCAATACTTCTGGTGAGCAAAGACGGATCGGACAAACACATAAACAGAAGAGGAAAGAGCATGAGAGCTCAGCTGCGCTTGAAGGACAAGGGAAGAATCAATTTCCTGATCAAACACAACGGAAGTACAGACATGCTGGAATTGCTCCAGGAAGAGGAGAAGAAAGGAATCAGATATACAGACGGACAGAGACTGTTTTTACTGGAGATATATCACTCGTGGAAAGGGAAGGAAATGATAAGCCACCTGACCAGATACATGAGTCTGCAGAAACTGATAAACAGGATTGATAAGTACATAGCCTTGAAGGAAAACGACTTCGACAACAGAACGACCATTCTGAACAGATGGCACGATTACTTGAGCATGCGAGAGGAACTGGGATATGACATGACAAACGAGGTTTTCATTTATCCGAAGAGCCTGAAAAAGAAGCATGACGAAATGGTAAAAGAGAAGAACAGAAGAAGGGACGAACTGTTCGAAGCGAAGGCGGAGCAGACATACAAAGGAATTGCAGAGAAATTCGAAGAGCTGATGAAAAAGTATGGACTGGAGACAGAGGGGCTTGTGATCAGACCGGCTATGAATGCGACGGAGATCATCCAGGAAGGAAGGACGCTGCATCATTGCGTAGGAAGAGACACATATCTTTCAAGGCATTCAAGAGGCGAGAGCTTTATTTTATTCCTGAGAAAATCCGAAGAGAAAGAAAAGCCGTATTACACAATCGAAATCAGAAAAGACCATATTGTGCAGTGGTACGGAGCACACGATAAGAAACCGGATAAGGAAGTCGTAGGACCATGGCTCAATAATTTCATAGCGCACATCGGCGGAAGCCAGGTGGTATTCGCATGATGGAGCAGTACGAAGCCTCTTTTGTAAGAATAGCAAGAGGAGTGCCGGACGGCATGGAGCTTGTAAAAGGCAAAATGAGGAAGAAAACCAAGTTAGTGGAGTATTTCAAACTGAAGACAGGAAAGGAAATTGAAATATACGAATGGGCAGAATTGGCCATGGCAGCAGTCGAGGCAGACGGAATGCTTGAACTGTATGAACGGATCAGGGCGAAGACGGACGAACTCAGGTGGCTGAATTCGAAAAAAGAAAAAGAGAAGAGATTGTATGCTCTGGAGTGTTTGTACGGCAAATCGTATGAGTACTGGCCAGACTTCACAATAATTTGGGCATAAGGAGGAAGAACATGAAACCATACAAAAGAAGCGAACTGGAATTTGACGTCCTGTACGCAGATGGAACAAAGAAACACGTAAAAAACGGCATCCTGTTTGAAGAGACAGAGGAACACACTCTGGACATGCACCTTGGAACAGATAATCAGCTCCACATGTTTGAAGCAATCGTCAAAACGGTGCTTGAGATCCTGGAACAGATAGCAGATATCGCAGAAAGGATGGAGAGATAATGGAATATTATCAGCTGACAATCAATGACTGGCTCTCAATGAAGCAGAAGCTGCAGGCAGAGCTTCTGGGAGTCAGAAGAAGTTTTGTAAGAATCGGATATATGCTCAGAAAGATTGATGAGGCGAAGGGATACGAGAACGACGGATACAAATCAATCGCAGAATGGGCAAAAGGTGAGTACGGGCTGGAAGGCTCGACAGTTTCACGTTTCATGGCCATCAACAGAGAATACTCAATCGGCGGATTTTCCGAGGAGCTGCTTCCTGAGTTTGAAGACTTCAAGAGAAGCCAGCTGGAAGAGATGCTGAAGCTCCCGATGGCAGACAGAACGATGATCACTCCAGAGACACCGAGAGCAGATATCAGAGAACTGAAGGCATTCAACAAGCAGAAAGTCGAAGGCGTGGCAGATGATATCGAGGAATTCCTGGAGAAGTTCATCGAAGACAACTGGGACCTTGCGGTGGAACTGGAAGGATATTCGGGGGATGCAGCTCTCACAAAAGAGACAATGATTCCTTCCGGAAACAGATCCTACAGAAAAGGCCTGTTCTTCCTGATGGCGAACGAGCAGAAAGTAAGCATCAAGAAGTATGGTGGCCAGCCGGAGGAATATACATGGCAGCAGTTCACTCAGATTCTTTCAGACATCTTCGAGGAAAGAAATCGAAGAGAGGAAGAAGAGAGAAAGAACAAGCCGAAGGAGGTAGAGATTGAAGATAAGCATACGGATGTGGCTGAAGACACACTGGTGGAACCATCAGATGCGCAGACACATGAAGCAGATCAGACTGGAACCGGGGGAGATTATCATTCCGGTGAGCCAGCTGATGGAATTACTGGACAGAAGGGAGTTGAAGATAGTGGATATTGTGAAACAGTTGGATATGTTGAACCAGGAGAAGACGGAGTTGACGCAGATGCTGAAGAAGAAACCGAAGACACAGACGGAGGCGGAGCAGCAGGAGATTATGAAGGAGAGACTGCAGAAGACGGAGGAGCAGATCCAGAAGTGGAAAGCGGAGCAGAAGAAACAGAGACTGTATATGCAGAATCTGACGAGCCCGATGAACCGTCAGCAGAGACGAGCGAAGATGAGGAAGAATCAGTAATTGCGCCGGCGCAAGAAACCTTGGAAATACAAGAAAAAGAGGATATTTCAGGGACAAAAGTGGAGCCGTTTATGAATGCTCCGGAAGTAATTGAGAAGCCATTCGGAACGAGAAAAGAGTACATGGACACTCTGACAGAGTGGGGAATGGCCGAATATCTCGCAAATGAGTACAAAGAGCGCCGCCTCATGGCATCGATGCTGGCATTCATGGGAGATATGGAGAAATGGCTCAAGGAACCTGTAGACAATTACGGAAGACCGTGGGTGGAATGATGAAAAAGACAATAGCAATTATTGTTTTATGCATGGCACTGGGAGCAGGAGCATTGCTCCTGGGAGCCATGGCAATGAAACAGGAATACAGAGCAGAACTGATCAGCGAGATGAACAAAAGAGAGCTTCACTACGATGCAGATGATTGGTTCGTGCTGATAGACAGAAAAACAGGGCTGTGTGGAGTATATAAGGCGTGTGCACCGATAGAACATACATTTCTTGACGAGGTGCCGGCAGCAGGGCTCTATAAGGCATGTGAACTAAATATAGCATGGGATGTTCCAGAATGGACACCTGTGCTAGTACGTGACTAGGAGGGAGATATGAAAGAGATTACAAACGAATTAACGGGAATCAGAGAAGTGGTACTTGATAGCATTACAGAAGCCGATATGAGCGGCCTGAAGCTTCCAGTAGTGGCGGTATATAAGCATCCGGATGATTTCCCGGACAAATATGTAGCAAGAATCTTCGATGCAGACAGACCTACGAACACGATTATGATCAAAGATAGCCTGATCGAGCTCAAGAAGGATATTGAGAAGACAGGAATGGTATTTCTACTGAGAGGAGCAGAGGACGTGCCGGCACTGGTAGGAGCATACATGTAGGAGGAAACATGAACAAAGTAATTTTGATGGGACGTCTCACAAGGGACCCAGATGTTCGAT
>JAKSRN010000078.1 GCA_024403585.1 Lachnospiraceae bacterium
ATAAAAAAACAAAAAGGAGCTGCTATGTTTGAAAGAGCCTTTACAATTGGTCTGATTCAGATGGATACGGGAAGTGACCCGGAAACATCTTTTCTACAGGCTGAAGCAATGATTGAAAAAGCAAAAGCACAGGGGGCTGAGCTTGTTATTCTGCCGGAACATTCCGACGCAATCGGAAAAAAAGAAAAAGATTATGCACAGCCTGTTCCGGGAACAGTCAGCGACGCATACGGAAAGCTGGCTGAAAAGTATGGGATCTATCTTCACTGTGGAAGTATCACAGAAGCCGGTCCGGAAGAAGCATGCGAGAAAACATACAATACGTCGATTCTTTTTTCTCCCAAAGGCGAGGTCATCCAGACTTATCGGAAGATCCATCTCTTTGATGTGACACTTCCAAATGGAAAGGATGTAAAAGAATCTTCAGGTGTAATTGCGGGAGACAGGATCGCTCTGGCAGAAACAGAATTATGTACCATAGGAATGACCATCTGCTATGATCTGCGTTTTCCGGAACTCTATAGACTGCTGGCGTTGGAAGGTGCTGAATTACTTGTAGTCAGTGCCAACTTTACTGCAGCTACAGGGAAAGATCATTGGGAAACACTCTTGCGTGCAAGAGCAATAGAGAATGGCTGCTATGTGGCAGCTGTGAACCAGTGTGGGGAAAAGGCACTTTTCAAAGCCTGGGGTCACACAATGCTGATCGATCCATGGGGAAGGGTAGTAGGAGAGCTGGACGGCGAGCATCCGGGACTTCTGATCGGAACCCTTGACCCGGAGGTATTCAGGACAACAAGAGAGAAACTTCCGTTCAGAGAAAATCGAAGAACGGATCTATATCATATAGAAAGGATGGGAAAGTAAGTTATGAATGGATTTAACCAATACACACCAACGGAAGTGATCTTCGGAAAAGGAACCGAGAATCAGGTTGGAGAAACAGCTAAAAAATGGGGCGGAAGCCGTATCCTGATCGTATATGGTGGCGGCAGTGTTGTGAGAAGCGGTCTCCTGGATCGTGTGAAAGCTTCTCTTGATGCAGCCGGTCTTGCCTGGGAAGAGTTTGGTGGAGCAAGACCGAACCCTTACCTGAACCATGCAGAAGAGGGCGTACAGAAAGCAATTGCTTTTGGTGCAGACCTGATCCTGGCTGTAGGAGGCGGAAGTACCATTGATACGGCAAAAGGAATCGCCCATGGAACTGCTAACCCTGATACAAAGCTTTGGGACATCTGGACTAAAAAGGTTCCGCTCACCAAAACGCTTCCTGTAGGTGTAGTCCTGACTATTGCTGCAGCTGGAAGTGAGATGAGTGATTCAGCTGTACTGACCAATACAGAAACCGGTGTCAAGGCAGGTCTGGGAACAGAGTTTAACCGCGCAAAATTTGCAATCATGAATCCTGAGCTGACATTTACCCTGCCGGATTACCAGATTGCCTGTGGTGTTACAGATATTATGATGCATACCATGGAGCGTTACTTTATTCCTGGCGCACAGGAGATGCTGACAGATGAGATCGCTGAAGGTCTTCTTCGTACTGTGATTGCCAATGGCCGTCTTGCACTGAAGGATAAAACCGATGTCAATGCATTGGGTGAGATCATGTGGTGTTCCAGCCTTTCCCACAACGGACTGACCGGTGCCGGAAGAAGTGCAAGAGACTTCTCTGTTCATAAATTCGGACATGCACTGTCTGTGAAATATGATGTGGCACACGGTGCATCTCTTTCTGCTGTATGGAAAGCATGGGCTGAGTATGCATGTGAAGGAGAGGGCGCATTGGAGCGCTTTGCCCGTTTTGCAAGAAAAGTCTGGCTGGTTGAGGAAGAGGATGACAGAGCTGCCTGTGCAAAAGGTATTGAGATGACAGTTGCTTACTTTAAGGAGATTGGTGTTGCTACCTGCCTGAAAGACTTTGGACTTGATCCTTCAGAGGAGGAAATCCAGGACCTGGCAATGAAGACAACTTCCAACGATACCGTTCGCCTCTGCCCGGCACGTACCATTACTGCTGTGGAAGCTAAAGCAATCTTTGAAGCATCCCGATAAAATAAAGAGTAGTACCCTACTGATTAAATAGTAACGAAAAAACGCCGTCCTGAATGCAGGACGGCGTTTCTTTATAGCAGGTTTATTTCTGGTGCAGATTTATTTCTGGTTTTTCTCAACTTCCATCAGTTTCATAGCACGAACCTTCAGTGGAAGACCGAACAGTGTGATGAAGCCTGTTGCATCAGAGTGGTCATACAGATCACCTGTTGTGAAGGAAGCCAGAGACTCGTTGTACAGGGAGTATGGAGAAGTAGTTCCGGCTTTGATGATGTTGCCTTTGTACAGTTTGAATCTTACTTCACCTGTTACATATTTCTGTGTGGATTTTACGAATGCCTGAAGAGCATCGGAGAGTGGTGTGAACCATTTTCCTTCGTAAACAACCTGTGCAAACTGGCTGCCAAGTTTTTTCTTGGCTTCCATTGTGTCACGATCCAGGCACAGCTCCTCAAGCTGATCATGTGCCTCCATCAGGATTGTTCCGCCAGGAGTCTCATATACACCACGGGATTTCATTCCAACTACACGGTTCTCAACAACATCAACAATACCGATGCCGTGTTTTCCGCCGAGAACGTTCAGTTCTTTGATGATGTCAGCGACTTTCATCTCTTTGCCGTTTACGGATACAGGAACACCCTCTACAAATTTCATTGTTACATACTCTCCCTCATCAGGAGCTTTCTCTGGTGTTACACCGAGTACGAGCATGTGATCGAAGTTTGGCTCGTTAGCAGGATCCTCAAGCTCAAGACCCTCGTGGCTGATGTGCCACAGGTTACGGTCACGGCTGTAGCTGCTGTCGGCAGAGAATGGCATCTCGATGCCGTGAGCTTTGATAAAGTTCCACTCGTCCTCACGGGATTCCATTGTCCAGAGATCACGCATACGCCATGGAGCGATTACTTTCAGATCCGGAGCCAGGGCTTTGATACCAAGCTCAAAACGGATCTGATCGTTTCCTTTACCTGTTGCACCGTGGCAGATTGCGGAAGCACCTTCTTTTCTTGCAACCTCAACCAGACGTTTTACGATTGCCGGACGAGCCATGGAAGTTCCAAGCAGATATTTGTGCTCGTAAACTGCGCCAGCCTGTACGCAAGGAACGATGAAGTTGTCACAGAAATCATCAACGATATCTTCAATATAAAGTTTGGAAGCTCCTGCAGCTTTGGCTCTCTCATCAAGTCCCTCAAGCTCAGGTCCCTGTCCGCAGTCGATGCAGCAGCAGATTACTTCGTAGTCAAATGTCTCTTTCAGCCATGGAACCAGTGCTGTGGTATCCAGACCGCCGGAATAAGCTAATACAACTTTCTCACTCATGTGAATTATCCTCCTGATTATATAAATCTTATAAGTATTTGTACTGATGGATGTAAATATACATCATATAAACGAAATATGCAAGCCTTTTTTCGTTTTATGCGAAATAATCTTGCATATAATGCATGAAACGTGTATAATTATGCATTATCCAAGGGGGGAAATGCATATTTTCGGGAAAAGAGATTTTCCTTTGCATCTTTTCCCGCATAGGTGTATGCTATTTCTTGATACATGAACGCAGTAACGTATGACATGTATAAACATAGTAGAAACAGAAACAGAAGCCTCTGCGAAGAACTGCAATACAGGTTTTGCTGATTCTCAGAGATTCTGGGACTTGTAAACATAGGAAATAATGGAATCCTCTTCTGTAGAGGATGAAAGGAGTATGGTATGAAAAAAATTGACGGTGGTGTTACCGCGGCGATCGGATTCAAGGCAGCAGGCGGAAGTGCCGGAATTAAAAAAGCGAATACAAAGGATATGGCACTGCTGTATAGTATTGTTCCATGTGTGGCTGCCGGAACATTCACAACGAATGTTGTAAAAGCTGCTCCTGTTAAGTGGGATCAGCATATCGTATATGAGTGTGAGACTGCACAGGCTGTTGTATGTAACAGCGGTGTTGCCAATGCATGTACCGGTGAAGAGGGATACGGTTATTGTAAACAGACTGCACAGAAGGCTGCAGACGTACTGGGGATCCCGGAGGATTCTGTTCTGGTAGCATCCACTGGTGTAATTGGAGCACAGATCCCGATCGATAAGATCAAAGCCGGAATTGAGATGCTCAGTCCAATCCTTTCCAATTCCAGAGAAGCGGCAAGCATTGCTGCACAGGCAATCATGACAACAGATACTGTTCAGAAAGAGGTTGCTCTTCAGACCCAGATTGGTGGAAAAACCGTTACGATCGGTGGTATGTGTAAAGGATCCGGAATGATCCATCCAAATATGTGCACCATGCTTTCCTTCCTTACTACCGATGCTGATATTTCTAAAGAGATGCTGCAGACTGCACTCTCTGCTGTTGTTCAGGATACTTATAATATGGTTTCTGTTGACGGAGATACTTCTACCAATGATACTGTTCTGCTGCTGGCTAACGGCCTGGCTGCTAACAGTCCGATCAATGAGAAGAATGAAGACTACTACAAATTCCTTGAGGCACTGTATGAAGTAAACCGTACACTGGCAAGAAAGATTGCATCTGACGGAGAGGGCGCAACAGCACTCTTTGAGTGTCAGGTTGTGAATGCAGAGAGTAAAGCCCAGGCAGTTACACTTGCTAAATCCGTAATCACATCCAGTCTGACAAAAGCAGCGATCTTCGGACACGATGCAAACTGGGGACGCATTCTCTGTGCAATGGGCTATTCCGGTGCTCAGTTTGACCCTGAGAAAGTGGATCTTTATTTCCAGAGTGCAGCAGGAACACTGAAGATCATTGAGAATGGTGTGTCTACCGGATACAGCGAGGAGGAAGCAACCCGCATTCTTTCTGAGCCGGAGGTTACAGCAATCTGTGATATTAAGATGGGTGAGGCAAAAGCCACTGCATGGGGCTGTGATCTTACCTATGAATATGTAAAGATCAATGCGGATTATCGTTCTTAATCAGTAGACGAAAAGACGACATATATGAAAGAGGAGAACTATTATGGAGCAGAAATATCTTGATAAAGCAGAGGTCCTGATCGAGGCCCTGCCTTATATCCAGCGTTTTAACCGTAAGATCATTGTGATCAAATACGGCGGAAGCGCTATGATCGATGAAGAACTGAAGAAAAATGTCATCAAAGATGTTGTTCTTCTGAAACTGACAGGATTCAAACCGATCATCGTACACGGTGGAGGAAAGGAAATCTCCCGCTGGGTAGGTAAAGTAGGTATGGAGCCAAGATTTGTAAACGGACTTCGCGTTACAGATGAAGACACAATGGAAGTCGCTGAGATGGTTCTGAATAAGGTAAACAAGGAACTGGTAAGCATGGTACAGGCACTGGGTGTAAAAGCAGTTGGTATCAGCGGTAAAGACGGCGGACTTCTTCAGGTTGAGAAAAAATACTCCAATGGCGAGGATATCGGCTACGTAGGCCAGATCACACAGGTGAATCCAAAGGTTCTGCGTGACCTGATCGATAATGATTTCCTTCCAATCGTATGTCCGATCGGTATGGATGATAATTTCCATTCTTATAATATTAATGCAGATGATGCTGCATCCGCTATTGCTGAGGAGATGAATGCAGAGAAACTGGCCTTCCTGACAGATACAGAGGGTGTCTTCCTTGATTTTAACGATAAGAGCAGTCTGATCTCTCAGCTGAACTGCAGTGAGGCAGTGGAACTGATCAAAACCGGAGGAGTTTCCGGTGGAATGATCCCGAAACTGCAGAACTGCGTGGATGCCATCAACAACGGTGTAAACAGAGTACATATTCTGGATGGACGAATTCCACACTGTCTGCTTTTAGAGATCTTTACAAATAAAGGAATCGGTACAGCGATCCTGAAAGATAATGAGGAGAAATATTCAGATGGAAAAAACAGCAAATTTAATTAATCAGACCGAAGCTAACGTTCTGCATACATACAATCGCTTCCAGATCTGTCTGGAAAAAGGTCAGGGTACTCATCTCTATGATACAGACGGAAAAGAGTATCTGGATTTTGCTGCCGGAATCGCCGTTTTTGCGCTGGGTTACGGTAACGAAGCATACAACAATGCACTGAAAGATCAGGTGGACAAGCTGATCCATACATCCAACCTGTTTTATAATGTTCCTCTCGGCGAGGCTGCTGAGAAGATCACAAAAGCATCCGGTATGGACAAGGTTTTCTTTACCAACAGTGGTACAGAAGCAATTGAGGGTGCCATCAAGGTTGCAAGAAAATATGCGTACCTGAAAGACGGAAGCAATGATCATGAGATCATCGCCATGAACCACTCCTTCCACGGAAGAAGTCTCGGTGCTCTTTCTGTAACAGGTAATGCTCATTATCAGGATCCGTTCAAACCGCTGATCGGCGGAATCAAATTTGCTGATTTCAATGATCTGGACAGTGTAAAAGCACAGATCACAGAGAAGACCTGTGCGATCATTCTGGAGACCATTCAGGGCGAGGGTGGAATCTATCCTGCAACAGAAGAATTCCTGAAGGGTGTAAAAGCACTGTGTGAGGAGAATGACATTCTGCTGATCCTTGATGAGATCCAGTGTGGAATGGGAAGAAGCGGATACATGTTTGCATGGCAGAAGTACGGTGTTGAGCCGGATGTGATGACTGTTGCAAAAGCACTGGGCTGCGGTGTTCCTGTAGGTGCATTTGTTCTGAATAAGAAAACAGCCGAGAAATCTCTGGTTCCGGGTGATCATGGTACAACTTACGGAGGTAATCCTTTGGCAACAAGAGCAGTATGTACTGTTTTTGATCTCTTTGAGGAGCTGAAGATCGTGGAGCACGTACAGCAGGTTGCTCCATATCTGGAGAAAAAACTGGACGAGCTGGTTGCTGATTATGATTGTCTGGTATCCCGCCGTGGCCAGGGTCTGATCCAGGGTGTAGTTGTAAAAGACCGCAAACCAGGTGAGATCATCAATAAGGCTATTGAGAACGGACTGCTGATCATCAGTGCCGGAAGTGATGTGCTTCGATTTGTTCCACCACTCATCATCACAGAGAAAGATGTGGACGAAATGATCGAAAAACTTAAGAAAAGTCTTGATTAAGATAGAAGAATAAAGATCAGTCGTGTATAATATGGTTAGTAAAAAAATACTTTAGACAGGAGATTTGATATGGACAGCAAGGTATATATCGGTGTTGACATCGGTGGAATGACAGTTAAGTTTGGTATTTTTGAAGACCAGAAGATTCTGAAACAGTGGGCGATCCCTACAAGAGTGAAAGAGCAGAAGATTGCTTCTGATATTGCTGAGGCAATTAAGTCCGGCTGTGCAGAGCTGGAGATTCCAGAGGAAAATATCCTTGGCGTTGGAATCGGTGTACCGGGCAATACAAGACCTGACGGCTTTGTGTACAATGCAAGTAACATCGGATGGAAGGACTATGATCTTGGCGCTGAGATCAAACAGTACCTGAATGCTCCAATCCAGGTGGGTAATGATGCAAACCTTGCTGCTCTTGCTGAGTACTGGGTTGGTGCCGGAAAAGAGTACAGCAGCTTTGTAATGCTGACTATTGGTACCGGACTTGGCGGCGGAATCATCAATGAGGGACGTATCGTCAACGGAATGATGGGATCCGGCGGCGAGGTTGGCCATATTCCGGTTAATCCGGAGGAAACACGTGTATGTGGATGTGGCAAGTGCGGATGTCTGGAGCAGTATACAACAGCTACAGCGATCATGCGTATGGCAAGAGAAGCAATTGAAGCCGGCGAGACAACTTGTATCGAGAGCAAAACACCAACTGCAAAGGATGTGCTGGATGCAGCTAAAGCCGGAGACGCTATGGCTGTGAAAGTAATGGATCAGTTTGCTGACCGTATGGGACAGGGTATGGCGATCATTGCAGCTGTAATGAATCCGGAAGCATTTCTTCTTGGCGGCGGTGTTTCCAAAGCAGGAGATTATCTGCTGGATCTGATCCGTCCTTACTATAATAAATACCTGTTTAAAGGCTGCGTTGGCGCAGACTTCAGAATTGCAGTTCTGGAGAATGATGCAGGAATCATTGGCGCAGCGAAGCTGGCAATGGATGCATTCCCGGTTGGCTGGGACAATGTAGCTGAATAAATCAACATGAAAAGACCTGAGATATTCC
>JAKSRN010000079.1 GCA_024403585.1 Lachnospiraceae bacterium
GCCTGTAGGCATCCCGCATGCGGAAGATCAGGTTGTTCACGGCCGTTTCGATACCAGTCAGATCCTCATCTCCAAAAGAAAGCTTCATCTGTGCCTCGCCCGGCTCAAGATGTGCTATAGCCTCTTCGATACGCTGATACTGATCACCTGAGATCATGCTTCTACTAATCTCATCCGCTTTCAGGGCGATCTCATTGATCGGTGCCAGTGCCCTTCGAATCTGCCTGTCCTCTCTATAGTAAGCCAGAATCATCCCCAGCAACTGCAGAATCAGGAATGCCAACACAATGCCACTGATCACCAGCATCGGATAAAATGCATCTGTTTTTAAAAGCACCGTTCCGTCGGATTCTAGAATCCGATATGTCATATGTCTCAAACCCCGAACGCCAAACAGGGCCCGTTTTACTCCTTTTCGAAGAATCAACCCGCCCAATGCCGCATATTCTGTTGTTACTGCCCACCCTGCACTAAGGAGCAGGAAGAGAACCAGATCAAAACCCAGATTCATACCCAGTTTTTTCCTGATCCACTGCCAGTGTATCTTGCGTACAATGGATGTCATCCTGGCAGAGTTTGCAGCTCTGTTTTTCTTTTCCATACTTTATACCTTTTTATACAAGTTGAAATTCCTGCGGAGACTTATCGTGCTTTTTTTAGCGGTACATCTTACCAAATCGCTACTCATCCTCGCAAAGCCTTGATTTCAATCGCTTTCTGATTTGATCACATAACCCACACCACGGACAGTCCGGATCATCTTTACACCGAATACTTCATCAATCTTGGTTCTCAGAAAGCGGATATAGACATCCACCACATTGGTCTCTCCTACATAGTCATATCCACAGACCTTTTCCAGCAGGGTGTCACGACTGAGAACGATATCCTTGTTCTCCAGTAAAACCTGAAGCATCCTGAATTCCCGGTTTGTCAGTGTGATCTCATGCCCTGCATAGTGTACAGCGTGTCTTTTTTCAGAAAGAGTCAGTTCACCCCAGGTCAGAAGTCCTTCCTCAGCCGGTTTTTCCTCCTTCATGCGGTTTCCTGCAACACGCATATACAGTTTCAGGACTACACGGATCCTTGCCAGCAATTCTTCAATGGCGAATGGCTTCGTAATGTAATCCACCGCACCGGCATCCAGTCCCGAAACCTTATCCATAACAGAATCTCTTGCGGTGAGAAGAATCACCGGTGTGTCCTTTTCCCTCTGCAGTCTCCTTAGAACCTCCAGACCATTGAGTCCCGGAAGCATGATATCCAGAAGTATTAAATCAAAACAGCCGGAAAGAGCGGTCTCAAGACCGCTTCTTCCGTCAAATACTTTTGTTATTTCGTAACCCTCGTGGACAAGCTCCAGCTCCATAAATCTGGCAAGTTTTTCTTCATCCTCAACGATCAGTATCTTTGCACCCATAATGTTCCTCTTTTATAATTCTTTTTTAATCTTTTCGACAACCTCATCTGCCAGATTTCCGGCTTTGTCCATCATCTCATTGGCTTTGTCCAGGTTGTCCTTTCCACTGAAGGAGTAACGGATTCCAAAGACCATTCCGATCAGCATCAGCGGTAACAGGATCTTCCAGAAACAGAGAAGAGCAATCACCAGTACGAATGCCGGCATCTTAATAATTTCATCCCCTCTTCTGCTTACATGGAAGGAGTTATCACGCAGCTTCTGCCAGATTCTTCTTCCGCCTTCACGGATATCATCCATCATTCTGCGACGGTTATTTCTTCTGTTATTCTGGTCATCTACAATAGTACGAACAGAAGGGGTCTGCTCCTCCTCTACAGGGCCTGTTGTGTAGGTCTCATTCTCCGGAGCCGGTGTTTTTCCAAGCATCTCCAGATACACCATTGCGTCCAGAACATCCCATTCACAAGCTTCCAGTGCTCTTCTTGCCTCGTCCTCAGTAACATTTGCTCTTGCGCTTAATTTTGCAACCATAACATTTTTATCCATGACGTATTCTCCTTATTAAGTATTTTACTTTATTGTTCTGGCTTTGTCATCGCCTGTGTTCCTTACAAGTAGAATAATAGCAATGGAAAATAAAAAGGTACTTTAAGGAAAATTAAAAACAGATTAAAAAAAGAGACCTATGCATTAACATAAGTCTCTTGCCTCTTCATCTATCAAATTTTTGTGGACCACTCCTGGCAGTTCCAAACCTTTGTCACTACATCCATGTAGAACTCCGGCTCATGGCAGATCAGCAGAATAGTTCCTTTATACTCTTTCAGCGCTCTCTTCAATTCTTCCTTCGCATCCACATCCAGGTGGTTGGTCGGCTCATCCAGAAGCAGGATATTTGTCTCTGTGTTAATAATCTTACAGAGACGGACCTTTGCCTGCTCTCCTCCAGAGAGAACGCGTACCTGAGATTCAATATGCTGAGTAGTTAATCCACACTTTGCAAGGGCAGAACGCACCTCATACTGGGTCCAGGATGGGAAGATACTCCAGATTTCCTCGATACAGGTAGTACGATTATTCTGATCAGACTCCTGCTCGAAATATCCGATCTGCTGGTAGTCACCACGCTCCACCTTTCCGTCGAATGGTTCAATCAGGCCAAGGATACTCTTCAGAAGCGTAGTTTTACCAATACCGTTGGCACCAACCAGAGCGATTTTCTCGCCACGTTCCATAGAAATGTTCAGCGGGCGGGACAGTGGCTCATCATAACCGATCACCAGATCTTTTGTCTCGAAGATCATCTTGCCGGAAGTTCTTCCAACCTTGAAGTTGAACTCTGGTTTTGGTTTCTCCCTTGCCAGCTCGATCACATCCATCTTATCCAGCTTCTTCTGACGGGACATAGCCATGTTTCTTGTGGCAACACGAGCCTTGTTTCTGGCAACGAAGTCCTTCAGCTCGGCAATTTCCTGCTGCTGTTTATTGTAAGCAGCCTCCAGCTGAGATTTTCTCATGGCATATACTTCCTGGAAGTGGTCATAGTCACCAGGATAGCGATCCAGAGCTTTGTTCTCCATATGATAGATCAGGTTGACAACGCTGTTCAGGAATGGAATATCATGGGAAATCAGAATAAATGCATTCTCATAATCATTCAGATAACGTTTGAGCCACTCGATATGATTTTCATCCAGATAGTTGGTCGGCTCGTCAAGGAGCAGAATATCTGGTTTGGAAAGCAGCAGCTTTGCCATCAGGACTTTGGTTCTCTGACCACCGGACAGCTCAGAAACATCGTGCTCCAGACCGATATCCTTCAGTCCCAGCGCACCTGCAACTTCTTCCACCTTCGCATCAATCATATAGAAATCATGGTGGTCCAGAAGATCCTGCATGGTACCGGTCTCCTCCATCAGACGATTCATCTCATCTTCATCAGCGGTACCCATCTTCTCGTACATCTCATTCATCTCAGCTTCCATATCAAACAGGAACTGGAATGCTGAATTCAGTACGTCACGAATGGTCCTGCCCTTCTCCAGCACAGTGTGCTGATCCAGATATCCGACACGGACACGTTTTGCCCACTCAACAGTTCCTTCATCCGGCATCAGCTTGCCGGTGATAATATTCATAAAAGTAGATTTTCCCTCTCCGTTTGCACCGATGAGACCAATGTGCTCACCAGGAAGGAGGCGGAAAGAAACATCCTCAAAAATTGCACGATCACCAAAACCGTGGCTTAAGTTTGCAACATTTAAAATCATATAGTTTTTCCTTCTTTAATAGATACTATGTCAGTTATTTGTGATAGTACCATATCATCATGGGATTCCGCAAGTCATAGAAAAAGCCATCAGATTCGACCTGATTGTATTTCAACAAATACAATATTTTCTATTTGTTATAATTGACTAACCGATTTTTTTGAGCTATGATACAAATCGTTCTGAGGGAGCCAATTAAGCGTACTTCGGGTGCGTTACAAGTCAACTATTTGATCTGCTCCTGCAATTGCGAACTTCAAGCGAAATAGCGTAAGCTTTTCACTAAGTCGCTATATATAGATTTTCTTTTTTAGAGCCCGGATAGAAATATCTGGGATTTTTTTATGTGATATAGATTGGAAAAGCGAGGGAAAAAGGGGGCAGACGCTTTAGCGGATGCAGACTTTTTTCCGAAGTTTTGACAATCTAACAGATATGAGCATGGAAGGCTATTGCCTGGAATGCGAATATCTGTAGCACGGCGAGAGCGTAAGCAGAGCCGGGCGTATATCATATTAATCTCGTAAACACATTTTTTATTCTATGAGGTACAATATATGACTTTAGGTTTTGCACTTATTATCAACAGCATCCTTCTTGGCGTCGGCCTCGCCATGGATGCATTCTCCGTATCAATGGCCAATGGTCTGAACAACCCGAAGATGAAAGCAAATCAGATGACCGGTATCGCCAGTGTCTATGCCTTCTTCCAGATTGCCATGCCTCTGATCGGCTGGATCTGTATCCACACCATCGTTGAATATTTCAAGGCTTTTGAGAAGCTGATTCCATGGATCGCACTGATTCTTCTGGCTTACATCGGCGGTAAGATGCTGCTTGAGGGCATCAGAGGAGAAGAGGATGAGGACGAAGACAAAAGCGTCTTAAGTCTCACTACCCTGATCGTACAGGGAATCGCAACCTCCATTGATGCCCTCTCTGTAGGCTTCACAATCGCTGATTACAGTTTCATCCCCGCCCTGGTTGCCTCTCTGATCATCGGTGTTGTTACCTTCTTTATCTGTATGGGCGGTCTTCAGATTGGAAAGACATTCGGTAACAAACTGGCCGGAAAAGCATCCATCCTTGGCGGTGTGATCCTGATCGGTATCGGCCTTGAGATCTTTATCAAGGGTATGTTCTTCTGATACTCTTGCTCGACTACAAAATTTCACCAAACGATCTAAAAGCCACAAACACAATAAAAGGATGTATACAGTCCGGATTATCATTCCTTCCGACTGTTTACATCCTTTTTTAATTATAATAGTAATCTATGATGATTTTTCAGGTTTGACCGCTTGATGCAGTACTGTGTTTTTTAATTCTCCCTGATTTCACTTACCTTCTTATTCGATCAAAATCGATTTCCAGCTCTCCGCCATAGATTTCCATAGGAACCTTTCCCTCCAAAGGATAGATCTTCACAAATTCTTTCATTTCATCACTGTAAACCATGACCTTTTCATTCTGCAGATCAATGATCCAGTACTCTCTAACTCCTGCCTGTGTATATTTGTTCAGTTTTGTAAGCATATCCTTCTTACGGGTTGACGGTGATGTAATTTCGATTATGAAATCCGGAGCTCCTACAATCCTCTTTTCTGTACACTTCCTGGGATCACATACGATCATAATATCCGGCTGGAGAATTGTTTTGTCATCTTTTGGATCCGGGATAACATCTAGCGGTGCCACAAACACCTCACAATTGCCCCCCTTGCCCAGGATATATGTATGAATCTGGTATCCAATGGACATGATCAGCCTCTGATGCTCAAGACTCGGAGCCGCCATATCATAAAAAACACCATCGATCAGCTCAACCCTATGATCATCCGGCAGATTCAGATAATCCTGAATGGTAAAATCTCCCGGACCCTTATCCTTTGGAATCCCATAAACTGCTGCCTCTTCTCTCACGATTGAATCTGCAGGTGCATGGCGGTACTTATACTCCACATCTCTGACAACCTCTGTCAGCTCTTTTTTTCTCTTTTGCAGAACCTTCCACATGGCCATCATGGTCTCGTAACGTGGATGAGCAGAGGCTCCTGACAGAGCCTTGTTAACCGTTCCCAGGGAAACGCCACTCTCATCGGATAGCTGGGCATTGCTGTATCCTAATTCTTTTTTCAGCTGACGAATCTCTTCAATTGTCATAAGTCCCTCCTGTTTACCATCCGGTCAGATAATTCACATTACCGTTTTATTACCATAATGTTATACCAGCTTTTGTATTATGTCAACCAGCAACAGGGGGCACCGCACCAATTACTCTACAAAAAATGGATTCGCAAATCCTATCCTGACATCCGCATGTCCAAAATACTCGCCCCACAGTTCCGCACGCATCCATCCCGGTTTTATCTCAATGGAAAATGCTCCCTCCAGCACCTTTTCAGGATCACCATCCCATTCCGGAATATCCACACTCTCAATAACCTCTCCATTCTGGATCAGCCGTACCTGCTTCGGAATAATCTGGTCCACATTAAAATCATTGCGAAGCTTATCGCAGGTTACATTCCACTTTACGTTAAGATCTCCTGCAGGAACCGTGTCACCACACTCAGCCACCAATCCTTCTGCAAAGCCTTCTACCGTAAGAAGCGGTCCCAAGGCAACTGAAACCCGTCCCTGCCTGAGTGCCTGAAACACCTGCTCCTCCGTCAGTTTTCCGGGACATCCCACAAAGGTATGCGCATACGACTTGTCATCCTGTCTATGGTAATCTCTTCCGCTGGTTCCAGTAATATGGAAGCCCTGATCCAACAATTTGTCCCACATGGCAAATGCACCCTTTGTCTGGATCTTGAGCGGCGCATCATTCCTTGACCACACCTCCAGAAAATCCACCTGACTCCAGTCTTTTACCTCAAAGAGCCAGCGGTAACCTGTCTTGATCGGATCAGCAATGGACTTCGGATGAGCAGCCCCCACAATTCCATGATTTTTATGAACAGAGGCAATTGCTTCATCGATATCCCCTGGCTTCACCCCTCGCCAATCGGTATATCCCTGTTCTCCGAGCACCAGCATATGGCCGAAATAGGTAGTCCACTCCAGGCCCTCGATGGGAACAAGTCCGAATCTTGCTGTTTCCCGCAAAAGTTCCGGAGTGCCCGCTTCAGAATTATGATCAGACAGGGCAAAGCCACAGAAACCCATCTCTTTTGCCCGCCGGATCATTGCCGGAACAGAATAATCGCCATCACTATGCTGGGAATGGGTATGCAGTTCTACAGGATACCAGCGAAGGGCACCTTCCGTATCAGAAGCATATTCCACAGGCAGTTCCGTTCTGATCAGTTCTTCTTCTCCGATCGCCTCTACTGGTTTTTTTGAATACCGATGCGCTATAACCTGTACAAGACCACGACATCTCGGAGAGATGATGCAATGCAGGTGCAACTGAACCTCCCATTCACCACTCATCGTCTTTCTTGCACTGAAGCCCTGTGATGCTGAGCTGGTGGTAAATATATGCGTCTGATCCGTGTCCCAGCGATGCGCATTACCCACATATTCTCCGTTCTGAGCAGCAGATACCGTAACAAGGTTCTTGATCGGATACCGCTGTTGTGCCGTCATAGGTTCAGCAGCCGGATCTTCCTCCCCGTAATACAGCTTCATTGCAGCCTCAACAGGCCCCTGGCAGTATTCATCACAAGCTTCTTCCCCCGGTGTATAATGAAAACGCACCTCCAGCGCATCTACATCATCCTCCACCCGAAAAGACAGCTTCTCATCTTTTGCAGAATCTTCCGGTGTCCACCAGAACTCCCTTTTGAGTATGCAGTCACTTGAAGCATGTTCCTTACGTGCCATCCTGCAGTTCTGAAGACCTCTGTCAATCCTTCTGGTCGTGATATTTTTCACTCCCTGTGCAAAGAACCAGTCCAGCTTCTCCATGTTGTTGACGGTCCACACAGAGACGTTCTTGCCTCTCTTTGCAACCAGCTTCAGAAATGCCTCATCCACCAGGCCATAATAGCTATTGATTGTTTCAACACCAACAGCATCCATCTTATCGCACATCATCTCAGCTGCGACCAGACGGAAATCCCTGTCCTGTTTACACCTCTCGTACAGATCCGGGATCTGTTCCTCAATATTCCAGCAGACACGCTCCCTGCGGAATTCCGGATCCTCAATTTCCAGCGGATCTACCGTTCCTGAGAAGATTATTCTGTCCGTTACGCCGAGAGCCTCTGCCAATGCAAGAACCGGTTTCTCAAGCCCCGGCTCCTTCAGGTCACAGTTGATCTTCATGGACGGATGTGTTTTCAACAGGGCAAATGCTTCCTGCAGAAGTACTGCTTCCTCCTCAAGTCCGTCATGCCCCAGCTGAAGCACTCCTGTCTTCTGATTCTTCCTTACATCTA
>JAKSRN010000008.1 GCA_024403585.1 Lachnospiraceae bacterium
AGTCTGGCAGAGCGTCAGAAGGAGCTTTCTGCTGAGAAACTGCTGGTCCGTTTCCTGGAACAGTTTGACAGTGCTCTGAAGATCAAGGATGAGCATCAGATCATATCAGAAGCAGACAGAAAGAGAGAAGAAGCTGTCAGCCGTTTCTACTCTGACTGTATGTATGAACTGAAGGGAAAGCGTGTGCAGGATATAAAGGAAGCCCTGCAGGAGCTGGAGGACAAACTGGATCAGACAGATACTCTTTTACAGGAGCAGGCTCTGGAGCTGATAGCCATGGTGGACCGTGCTTTGCTTTTCCTGGAGGAGTCTGTAGGAGAAGGAGAGATGATGGGATACTTTATGACATCCCTGTCTCAGAATCCTTCCGCAGCACGTTTCCTGGGCAATTATCCATGTGATCGTTTCCTGAAACATCTGAATCTGATGGCATCTGTGGATGAGGAAGCTGAACTGAAACGACAGATCGAAGAGTACCGAAATAGTAATGAATAAAAGTGACAAGGAAAAGCAGATTTGCTATAATAGAACGAGCAAAAATTGTTCCGTAGCTAGGAGGGGTATAGGAATGAAGAAGATTTTATTCGCGGCATCAGAGTGTGTACCATTTATCAAGACAGGTGGTCTTGCAGACGTTGTGGGATCTCTGCCAAAGGAGTTTCAGAGTGAGTACTTTGATTGTCGTGTTGTGATTCCAAAATATGCCGGAATCAAAGAGAAATTCAAAGAGCAGATGGAGTTTGTTACAAGCTTTTACATGGATCTTAACTGGAGAGACCAGTATGTTGGCGTGTTCAAGTGTGTGCTGGATGGCATTACTTTCTACTTTATCGACAATGAGGAGCATTTCGGTGGAGATAAACCATATGCAGGAATGCCATGGGATCTGGAGAAGTTTGCATTTTTCTCAAAAGCTGTTCTTTCTATCCTGCCACTGATCGATTTCCGCCCGGATGTCATTCACTGCCATGACTGGCAGACAGGTCTCGTTCCTGTATATCTGAACGAGCGTTTCCAGGGCAATGAGTTCTATCACGGTATCAAAACTGTTATGACTATCCACAACCTGAAATTCCAGGGTGTATGGGGTATGGATGCCATGAAGAGCATCACAGGTCTTTCTGACTACTATTTCACACCGGATAAACTGGAGTTTAAGGGAGACGGAAACTATCTGAAGGGTGGTCTGGTATATGCAGATGCCATCACTACAGTAAGTAATACCTATGCAGAAGAAATCAAAACACCATTCTACGGTGAAGGTCTGGACGGCCTGATGCAGGCAAGAGCAAAAGACCTCCGCGGTATTGTAAACGGTATTGATTATACAGATTACAATCCATCCACCGATGCGATGATCGTTAAGAATTATACTGAGAAGAGCTTCAGAAGAGATAAAAAAGCCAACAAGACTGCTCTGCAGAAAAAGCTTGGTCTGGAAGTGGACGCTAAGAAGATGATGATCGGTATCGTATCCCGACTGACAGATCAGAAGGGCTTCGACCTGATCGCTTATATGATGGAAGAGCTGTGTCAGGATGATATCCAGCTGGTTGTTCTTGGAACCGGTGATGAGAAATATGAGAATATGTTCCGTCATTTCGCATGGAAGTATGATAAGAAAGTTGCTGCCAACATTTTCTACTCTGAAGAGCTTTCTCATCAGATCTACGCTGCATGTGATGCTTTCCTGATGCCATCTCTGTTCGAGCCTTGCGGACTCAGCCAGCTGATGAGCCTTCGTTACGGAACTGTTCCGATCGTTCGTGAGACAGGCGGTCTGAAAGATACTGTTCAGCCTTACAATGAGTACGAGGGAACAGGAACAGGCTTCTCCTTTGCAAACTACAATGCACATGAGATGCTGGGCACTGTTCGTTATGCAGAGCGTATCTACTATGATAAAAAACGTGACTGGAATAAGATCGTAGACAGAGCGATGACAGCAGACTTCTCCTGGGGTGCATCTGCACAGCAGTATCAGGAGCTGTATGACTGGCTGATCGGCTGATAAAAACTATTCGTATTTGAGAGGTGCTGTTGCACTGCTGGAGCATTCAGTAGTGCAACAGCACCGTTTTCTTATGTGTCTGAGATTGGATTTTCAATCATGGTCTCGTCTCTTTCATTGACGGAGGAGATGGGAGATGCTAAGATAAAAGTGTCATTTTTTTGCAGCGATCGCTGCACTTTTCCCCATGAAAAAAAGAGAAGAATACTTCAATTATCAGTTGACAAGAGACGTTAAGTGTACTATTATTTATTCAGAAAACGAACATTTGTTCTGATTTGCGAAACGACAAGATAAAAGGAGAAAATCAGATGGCTAATAATACAAACACAGATGCAAAAAAACAGGCACTGGATGCTGCTTTAGGACAGATTGAAAGACAGTTTGGAAAAGGTGCTGTAATGAAACTCGGCGACAGCGGAAGCAACATGAATGTGGAGACCATTCCTACGGGATCTCTGAGTCTGGACATTGCACTGGGACTTGGCGGAGTTCCGAAGGGACGTATCGTGGAGATCTACGGACCTGAGTCTTCCGGTAAAACAACAGTTGCCCTGCATATGGTGGCTGAGGCACAGAAACGTGGTGGTATCTGCGGATTTATTGATGCAGAGCATGCACTGGATCCGGTATATGCAAAACATATCGGTGTAGATATTGATAACCTTTATATTTCTCAGCCGGATAACGGAGAGCAGGCCCTGGAGATCACAGAGACTATGGTTCGTTCCGGTGCTGTGGACATTGTGATCGTTGACTCTGTAGCTGCCCTTGTACCGAAGGCAGAGATCGATGGTGATATGGGTGATTCCCATGTGGGTCTGCAGGCTCGTATGATGTCTCAGGCATGTCGTAAACTGACAGCTGCCATCAGCAAGACCAATTGCGTTGTAATCTTTATCAACCAGTTGCGTGAGAAGGTTGGTGTTATGTTCGGTAACCCTGAGACAACTACAGGTGGACGTGCGCTGAAATTCTATTCTTCCGTTCGTCTGGATGTAAGAAGAATCGAATCCCTGAAACAGAGTGGTGAAGTGATCGGTAACAGAACCCGAATCAAGGTTGTTAAGAATAAAGTAGCTCCTCCATTCCGTGAGGCTGAGTTCGATATTATGTTTGGAAAAGGTATCTCCAAAGAAGGCGATATCCTGGATCTGGCTGCACAGATGGGAATTATCCAGAAGAGCGGTGCATGGTTTGCTTACAGCGGCGCTAAGATCGGTCAGGGACGTGAGAATGCAAAACAGTATCTGAGAGAGCATCCGGAAGTAATGGTTGAGGTCGAGAATAAGGTACGTGAGGCATATGGACTGGAGCCAGGTGCAGCAGTGGAGAGTAAAGAGGAAGAATAACCGGCAGGAATGAAGCCGGTTTCGAGATGAAAAACATGCAATCAAAAGAAACAGGTATGACAGCTGAAGAACTGAGACAGCAGATTGCGGAGATTGAGAATGCAAATCGGGCAGGAGCAGAGGCAGGAGCCGGCTCCTGCCCGCCTCTGGTTACTGAGGAGTGGAAACCTGCAGTGTCCAAGGCTATGAACCTGCTGCTGTATAAACCAAGGACAGAAAAAGAATTAAAGGAACGCCTTTTACAGAATGGATATGAGGTGGATGCAGTCAATTTTGCGCTGCAGTATGTGAGTTACTACGGCTATCTGAATGACTGGAAGTATGCAGAAAGCTACGTGATGAGTAACGGAAACAGAAAAAGCCGTGGGGTTCTCCGGGCAGAGCTTACAGGGAAGGGCGTAGGAGAAGCTGCCATCGAGGCTGCACTCGAGCTTCTGGAGACTGATGAGAGAGAACTGGCAGAGGAGCTTCTCCGTAAAAGATATGGAGATCCTCATGAATTTGATGAGAAGGAACTCCGGAGAGCAGTGGGCTTTCTGGGACGGAAAGGGTTCTCTTCTTCCCTGGTGTGGAGCGTGATCAGAGACTATCAGAAATCTTCATTGCCCGATTGACAAAGTTGTAAAAAAAGATTAGAATTAATTTTGTTGTATTTGTACAATGGTTTATTTTATACATTATTAGCCATGTACCTGTATAATGATAATTTAATAAGGAGGTACTCCTGCATGCCGACAATAGCCCTTTGTGCCATTGTTGCGGTTGTTGCAGTGATCGTTGCCGTACTTATTGCAGTACCTGTAGCAAGTAAAATTGCTGTTGCCAAGAAAGTTCAGCAGGACGCTGAGAAGGTTGGCACTGCGGAAGAAAAAGCAAGAAACATCATTGACGAGGCATTAAAAACTGCTGAAACAAAGAAACGTGAAGCTCTTTTGGAAGCTAAGGAAGAGAACCTGCGTGCAAAAAATGAGCAGGATAAAGAGTATCGGGAAAGAAGATCCGAACTGCAGAAGTATGAAAAACGTGTCCTTTCCAAAGAAGAATCTGTGGATCATAAAGCAGAGGTTCTGGAGAGACGTGAGAACGATCTGAACAGTCGCGAGAATGACCTGAAAAAGAAGGAAAAAAGAGTCGACGAGTTACATGACCAGGAAGTACGTGAGCTGGAGAGAATCTCCGGTTTAACCTCCGAAGAAGCAAAAGATTATCTGTTAAAATCTGTTGAAAATGAAGTAAGAATTGACACCGCTAAGCTCTACAGAGAGATGGAGAGCAAGGCAAAAGAGGAAGCTGGCCGCAAGGCGAAAGATTATGTAGTCACAGCTATTCAGAAGTGTGCAGTAGATCATGTTTCCGAATCTACTATTTCTGTAGTACAGCTTCCAAGTGACGAGATGAAGGGTAGAATCATCGGTCGTGAAGGCCGCAATATTCGTACTCTGGAAACCCTCACAGGAGTAGATCTTATTATTGATGATACTCCTGAGGCAGTGGTATTATCTTCGTTTGATCCGGTGCGCCGTGAGGTTGCCCGTATTGCATTGGAGAAACTGATCGTAGACGGTCGTATCCATCCTGCTCGTATCGAGGAGATGGTGGAGAAGGCTCAGCGCGAAGTAGATACAATGATCCGTGAGGAAGGAGAGGCAGCATCCCTTGAGGTTGGAGTTCATGGAATTCATTCTGAACTGATCCGCCTTCTGGGCCGCATGAAATTCCGTTCCAGCTACGGACAGAATGCACTTAGACATTCCATCGAGGTTGCACAGCTGTCAGGTCTTCTGGCTGCTGAGGTTGGTCTTGATATCAGAATGGCGAAACGTGCTGGTTTACTGCATGATATCGGTAAATCAATCGATCATGAGGTTGAAGGATCTCATATTCAGATCGGTGTGGATCTCTGTAGAAAATACAAGGAGTCTGCACTGGTGATCAATGCTGTAGAGTCACATCATGGTGATGTGGAGCCACAGTCACTGATCGCATGCATCGTTCAGGCTGCAGATGCTATTTCTGCTGCACGTCCTGGTGCAAGAAGGGAAACATTGGAAACATATACAAACAGATTAAAACAGTTGGAAGATATTACCAATTCCTTTAAGGGAGTTGAAAAATCTTTTGCTATTCAGGCAGGTAGAGAAGTACGTATTATGGTAGTACCGGAACAGGTGAATGATTCTGAGATGGTACTGCTGGCTCGCGATATTTCTAAGCAGATTGAGAATGAGCTTGAGTATCCGGGACAGATCAAAGTAAATGTAATTCGCGAAAGTCGAGTGACAGATTACGCTAAGTAAGATTAGTTAGTATAAAACCATTCTGATAGGAAACTGTCAGAATGGTTTTTTCTATATAGGCAGATGAAAGAACAGAGGTGAACGAGATGGGAAATATTGTTCCGAAGAGAGAAGATATGGATCCGGCATATTGCTGGAAGATGGAAGATCTGTATGCCAATGAAGATGATTGGGCAGCGGAAGCAAAACAGCTGGAAGAGAAGATTGCCCAACTGCAGAAGATGCAGGGCAAACTGAAAGAGGGGGCAGAGGAACTCCTTACAGTTCTGAAATTCAATGACGAGATGGGAAAACTCTTTGAGAGAGTGTATGTGTATGCGAATCAGCGTTACCACCAGGATACAGGCAATCAGACCTATCAGGCTATGACAGCAAAAGCAGCAGCACTGATGGCAAAATATTCGGATGCGGCAGCGTTTATTGAGCCGGAGATTCTGGAGATGGACGAAGAAAAACTGCGGGAATGGATGAACAGTTCAGAAGAGCTGGGAATCTATCGCCGTTATCTGGAAGAGCAGCTGCGCACTAAGGAGCATATTCTTTCTGCTGAGATGGAGAGCGTGCTTGCAAAAGCCAGTGAGATGGGCAGCAGTCCCCAGGAGATCTTTACTGCTTTTAATAATGCGGACCTTACATTTGGGAATATTTGGAATGAAGACGGGGAAGAGACTTCTCTGACTCACGGAAGATATATTGCATTCCTGGAGAGCCGGAAGAGAGAGGTTCGTAAGGCAGCATTTGAAAGTATGTATGCTGCGTATGAGAGCCATAAGAACACTCTGGCAGCAACCTTCAATGCCAATCTGAAGAAGGCTTCTTTCTTCTCAGGTATGAGAAACTATCCGTCTGCGATCGCAGCTTCTCTGGATGGCGGAAATATTCCGGTATCTGTATATGAGAATCTGATCGCAGCTGTCCATGACTCCATGGAGTCTATGTATCGTTACGTTCGTTTGAGAAAGAAGATTCTGGGCGTGGATGAACTGCATATGTACGATGTTTATGTACCGATGGTGGAGAGGACTGACAGAGAGATTCCTTTCGAAGAAGCGAAAACACTGGTGCAGGAAGGTCTTTCTGTGATGGGGGATGATTATATCTCCATTCTGAAAGAGGGCTATGAGAATGGCTGGATCGATGTATATGAGAACCAGGGCAAGAGAAGCGGTGCTTATTCCTGGGGAGCTTACGGTACACATCCCTATGTACTGCTGAATTACAGTGGCAACCTGAATTCTGTATTTACACTGGCTCATGAGATGGGACATGCGATCCACAGCTATCATTCTGACCGTACACAGCCGTATATCTATGCCGGCTACAGAATCTTTGTTGCGGAGGTTGCATCTACCTGTAATGAGGCGCTTCTGATCCATTATATGATGGAGCATGCGGCATCCAAGGAGGAGAAAGCTTATCTGATCAATTACTTCCTGGATCAGTTCAAGGGAACTCTTTTCAGACAGACTATGTTCGCGGAATTTGAGAAGATCATGCATGAAAGATTTGCTGAAGAGGGCAGCATTCCGGCACAGAGTATCTGCGACCTGTACTATGAGCTGAATCAGAAATATTTTGGTCCGGATATGGTGGTGGATCCTCAGATTGCCATGGAGTGGTCAAGAATCCCGCATTTTTATACTCCATTCTATGTATACCAGTATGCTACCGGCTTCTCTGCCGCCATTGCGATCAGCAGCAAGATCCTGGCCGGTGAAGAGGGAATCCTTGAGAAGTATAAAAAATTCCTGAGCGGAGGCTCTTCTATGGATCCGATTGATCTTTTGAAGCTTTGTGGTGTGGATATGACTACAGGAGAGGCTGTAACAGAGGCTCTCCGTGTCTTTGAAGAGTATGTTGAAAAACTGGAAGAATTAGTATAAAAGTGCAACTTATGGGGACAGGTACAAAACGGTGACATTTTTAACCTTTTGTACCTGCCTCTTTTCGTAATCAGAGACAAGCCTTCCCTGATATCTCTGCTGTCAGATCAGAGAGGAAAGCAGATGCATTTGTCTTAATTTGAGAAATAATTAAAAAAATTAAAAAAATATTTAAAAACATGTTGACAGAACCGGGTATACGAGGTATTATGTACTTGTTGATGCGAACAACAAAAATTAATACATGCGCGAGTGGCTCAGGGGTGGAGTACAACCTTGCCAAGGTTGGGGTCGCGGGTTCGAATCCCGTCTCGCGCTTACTGAAAGCACCAGATCTTGTCTGGTGCTTTTTTTGCACCAAGGTAATGAATCAAGTTTTGTGAGGGATTTAGCATGAGTGATGTATTGATTCCATGTACCGGCTGTTATGATTGTGTGCCTTGTCCGGTAGGGATTGTGATTCCGGAAGTGTTTGCGATCTATAACCGCCTTCCGGCTAATGGATATGAGAATACGAAATTTCTGTATGACCGTTTGAATAAGAAGGCAGATGACTGTCTCAGGTGCGGACGCTGTGAGAAACTCTGCTCTCAGAAGATCGGGATCAGTTCCATGATGTTTGAAATCGCAGAAGAGATGGAATAGACTTGAATTGAAAATATTATTTGAAAAACTTAGAAAATTAAGTTGCATTTTCGAAAACGGTGTGCTATTATAAGTGACGTCAAAGATGCCCAGTTAGCTCAGTTGGTAGAGCAGAGGACTGAAAATCCTCGTGTCTCTGGTTCGATTCCGGAACTGGGCACTTTTTCTTTTTGCAGGAAGGTTTCGAATGAGGATTCGAAGCCTTTTTTTTCGCGAGTAACGATGAAGATGCATCATGTATGCATCTGAAGAGTACCGCGTACAATCTCGGAATACCGCTTAAGGCGGCTTCTGGTGATGCACGAGTAACTCTTTAGCAGGAGATGTGATATGAATATTGTTCTTATGGCTATGAATGCGAAATACATTCATTCCAATCTGGCAGTATATTCTCTGCAGTCCTATGCCGGGAAGCAGGGATCAGAGACAAAATTAAAAGAATTTACGATCAATCAGCAGGAGGATGAGATCCTTCGGGATCTGGTGAAAGAAAGACCGGATGTACTGGCTGTTTCCGTGTATATCTGGAACGTAGACCAGATCTGCAATCTGCTGACAGATTTTCATAAAGTCCTTCCAAAAACAGAGATCTGGCTGGGAGGTCCTGAGGTTTCTTACCGGGCAGCGGAATTTCTGGAGGAATACCCTTTTGTCAAAGGTATCTTAAGAGGAGAAGGTGAGAAGACATTCGCAGAGTTGTGCCGCTGCTGGAAGAAAGATCCAGAAAAGACCAGAACAGAAAAAGGTGACAGAGCAGATGATGACTATTCTTGTATCAGAGGAATCAGTTACAGAGACCAGCAGGGAGTGATCCGTGAGAACCCTGATCAGCTGCCGCTTTCCATGGATGAGCTTGTTTTTCCTTATGAGGATCTGGATCGTTTGGCTCACAGGATCCTCTATTATGAAACAAGCAGAGGATGTCCTTTCCGCTGTAGTTACTGTCTGTCCTCCGTTGAGAAGACCCTGCGTTTCAGAAGCTGGGAGCTGGTACAGCGGGAATTACAGTTTTTCCTGGATCACAAGGTTCCCCAGGTGAAATTCATCGATCGTACCTTTAACTGTAAAAAAGAACATACCATGCAGATCTGGGAATACTTAAGGGATCATGATAATGGTATTACCAACTTTCATTTTGAGATCGGTGCAGATCTTCTGGATGAGGAAGAGATCCGTCTGCTGTCGGGCCTTAGACCGGGCTTCTTTCAGCTGGAGATCGGC
The DNA here is from genome assembly GCA_024403585.1 of Lachnospiraceae bacterium. Lineage (GTDB taxonomy): Bacteria > Bacillota > Clostridia > Lachnospirales > Lachnospiraceae > JAKSRN01. Next base: position 9,410 of record JAKSRN010000008.1, read on the forward strand.
GTACAGACAACCTGCCCGGAAACGCTGAAAGAGATCAGGAGAATGGCAGATTTTTCCGTCCTTTCCGGTAATGTGAAAGCGGTTATGGCTGCCGGCAATGTACATCAGCATCTGGATCTGATCGCCGGACTTCCCTTTGAAGGTTATGAGCGCTTTAAGACATCCTTTAATGATGTATATGCCCTTCGTCCGGAACAGCTGCAGCTGGGATTCCTGAAGGTGCTGCGTGGCTCCTATATGTATGAGATGGCTGAGGAGTACGGAATCGTCTGGAAGAAAAAACAGCCTTACGAGGTGCTTGCCACCAGATGGCTGTCCTATCAGGAGATCCTGGATCTGAAGCTGGTGGAGGAGATGGTGGAAGTCTACTACAACAGTGGTCAGTTCAGTAATACTGTCCGGGAGATGGAAGAGCTGTTTCCGGATGCATTTTCCCTGTATGAGAGCCTGGGGAAATTCTATGAGGCAAAAGGATATCTGCAGATGAGTCATACCCGTTTCAGACGATATGAGATCCTGAGAGAATATCTGCAGGAAAGGGGCGTGGAGGAAAAAGAGGAGTTACGCTTCCGTAATGCTATGATCTGTGACCTTTATCTCAGAGAAAACTGTAAGAGCAGGCCGGTATGGGCTGAGGACTTGAGCAGATGGAAAGACCGGAACAGAGCATTTTTCCAGAAAGAGGCAGAGGAGCATCGCTTCCTTCCGGATTATGATCGCTATGACTGGAAGCAGATCCGGTCTATGACACATCTGGAGCTGCTTCGGGATCCTGCTTCTTCAGATGGACATGAAAAATACACTGTGTTATTATTTGACTATAAAACCCGTAATCCACTGGATGCGTCTGCAAGGATCATGGATGTTACAGATGCATTCTTTTATATAGGAGGTTATGATGAACAAGCATGAGAAGAGAAAAAGAATTTTTGCGGCGGTGATCGCAATTGTTCTTGTTTTTATGATGGTTGTACCAATGCTTATGAGTGCAATGATGTAAGCGAGGTTTCATGGGAAAGGAGTTCTTGTTGGAAGTGATGCGGAAAACAGGAAATAAACAGAAAAGTAATATATTCCGTCGCTTTGGGGTCATAAGTGCGGTAACTCTGCTGTTACTGACCGCAGGCTGCGGAAAGAAGGAAGAGGAACTGCCGGAAGGTCCGGAGACTGCGAAGCAGGGAGTCTGGATCGATAACTATGATGTATCAGGGATGACCTATGAGCAGATTACGGAGGTAATTGATCAGGATATGGCAGAGAGATCTGGGGAAAAGATCTATCTGAGTGCCAACGGAATGGCTGTGGCTGTAACTGCCGGAGAGTTGGGACTGCACTGTACAGATCCAAATCTTGCGATGAAGGCATTGAATTTCGGGAAAGATGGTTCCATGATCCAGCAGTTTAAAGGTGATTCTTATATTGCAAAGAATGGTTCCTATATTCTGGATCTTCCTTATGCTGTTACAGAGGAAAATGTCCGCGCTGTGATCCAGGAGAAGACACCTGCCCTTAGTGAAGGAAGCGGTGGCTCTACATTGATTCATAATGATGACGGCAGTTTTACTGTGATTCCGGGAGAAAAGGGAAAGACAGTTGAACTGGAGTCTTCGGTGGCCAAAGTTGTAGACTATATGGATCATGAGTGGACCGGCGGTGTGGGAAGTGCTTCATTGAATGGGATTGAAGATGATATTTCTGCCGAAGTGGAAGCCCTTGAGATGGTGCAGGATTGTCTTGGCAGCTATACCACCCATTATGAAACTTCAGAGGTGGAGAGAAGCCACAATATCGAATTCGGTACTTCTAAACTCAATGGTATAATCCTCTATCCGGGACAGTCTATATCTGTCTGCACTATGCTGGAACCATTTACTGCGGAAGAAGGTTATCAGCCGGCCCATGCCTATGAGCAGGGAAGTATTATCGACAGTATCGGCGGAGGTGTCTGCCAGATTTCTTCCACTCTTTATAATGCGGTTCTGAGAGCGGAACTGCAGGTGGATGAAAGAGCACCACATTCCATGATGGTTGGCTATATTGAGCCGTCTCTGGATGCTGCAATTGCGGAGAACACTAAGGATCTTGTATTTACCAACAATACCGACGCCCCAATCCTGATCGAGGGTACTGCTGCATATGGTGATGTAACCTTTTTCATCTACGGTCATGAGACCAGAGATCCGGGAAGAACCCTGACTTTTGAATCTGCAATCCTCGAGAAGCAGGATTTTACCTACGAATTTGAACTGGATCCGGGAGAGGATGTGGGTGCTTATGATATCAGTTCTCCTAGAGACGGACTGAAGGCTGAGGGTTACAAGAATGTATACCAGAACGGAGAACTGATCAGCAGAGAGCTGATCTCCAAGACTGAATATCGAATGTCACCTCAGATCTATACCATTGGAATCAGGGGAGCAACAGATTCGGAGATTCAGCTATTGAGTGAGGCTGCTGCAACAGGTGATAAAGATGTGGTATTTTCTGCGATTGGTGTAATGGTATACAATCACCCGAATGCAAAGACGGAGAAGCAGAAAAAAGAAGAAGAGAAGAAGAAACAGGAAAACGGTGAAAACCCTGCAGAAGCAGCTCCGGCAGCAGAAGCGGCTCCGGCGGCAGAAACAGCCCCAGCTCCAGCAGAGGCAGCACCGGCTGGAAATTAATATTATGGCACATTTCAATATCGTATTATTAGAACCGGAAATACCGGCAAATACCGGAAACATCGGCAGAACCTGCGTGGCAGCAGGTGCCAGTCTCCATCTGATCGAGCCTTTAGGTTTCAGCATCAATGAAAAACAGCTGAAAAGAGCCGGAATGGACTACTGGAATAAGCTGGATGTAAAAACCTATATCAATTATGAGGATTTTCTGAATAAGAATCCGGGTGCGAAAATCTATTTTGCAACAACAAAAGCGCCGAAGATGTATACAGAGGCAGCCTTTGAGGAAGACTGTTTTATCATGTTCGGCAAGGAAAGTGCAGGCATTCCGGAAAAGATCCTGTATGACAATCAGGATACCTGTATCAGGATTCCCATGCTGGAAGAGATCCGTTCCCTGAATCTTGGCAATTCGGCTGCTATTGTCCTCTATGAGGCTTTGAGACAGCATGGATTTGATCATATGCAGGGAGAGGGAAGTTTAAGAGAATATACCTGGAGATAAAAAGAAGGGAGTATGAAAAAATGAGAAATCATTTTTTCATACTCCCTTTTTCTTTTTTTACACGCGTCCTCATTTTGCAATGTTTAAGGAAAAGATAAATTCTGTTCCTGCACCTTCAGTACTGATTACATCAATCTTCTGACCATGGGCCGCAATGATCTCTTTTACAATAGAAAGACCAAGACCTGTGCCCCGTTTGTCTTTGCCACGGGAGGCGTCAATCTTATAGAAACGATCCCAGATCTTATTCAGAGAATCCCTTGGGATGCCGGTTCCGTGGTCTTTTACGGAAATATAGATCTTTCCGTGACGCACGGTGGTTTCAATGATGATAGAAGAATTCTGCGGGCTGAACTTGATGGCATTGTCCAGCAGATTATAGAGAACCTGCTGAATTCGGCCTACATCTGCGGATACCATCATGGTATCTTCTGTAAGCAGCAGCTCCAGCTGGATTTTCTTGGTGGTACAGGTGCCCTCAAAGGTCGCAGCAGTATCTTTGATCATCTGATTGATATCAAATTTTGTGATGTTCAGCATAAAGCCCTTGTTATCCAGGTTGTTGAGCGTCAGCATCTCCTGGGTAAGCTTGTTCAGGCGTTCCGTTTCGTTAAGAACGATCCGGAGATAACGCTCCTGCATCTCTACAGGGATCGTACCATCCAGCATTGCCTCGATATAGCCCTTGATGGAAGTCAGAGGTGAGCGGAAGTCATGGGATACATTGGCGATAAATTTTCGCTGGTATTCGCCCGTCTTTTCCAGCTCGGATGACATATAGTTCAAAGTATTGGCCAGATAGCCCAGCTCATCATTGTTGCCTACCGGAATCCGATAGGCAAGGTTGCCGGAGGCATATTCCTTGGCACCAAGCGTGATGCGTTTCAGCGGTTTTACGATATTCTGCATTAATACCAGAAGGATCACCGCAAAGAAGAAAAAGATGATCAGCTCATTCTTGTAGAAGGCAGACAAAGTCTGTTCTCTTTGCCGGATGATTCCGTTATAGGGATAGTGGATCGCAATATAACCTCTGAGGTTCAGATTGTAATTGATCGGAACCATGACAGAGAGGGTTTCGTTGCTGAAATATCCGAAAAAGTCTCCTACAGAATAATAAGAGTTACCCAGATGGATGGGATCGAAGTTCTCCAGTGTTTCCGACTGGTCATTCATGGACCTGTCTGTGTTCAGAAGAATGGTTCCGGAAGGATTCAATACCCAGATGTCCACCCCTTCTATTGAAGAGAGCGTTTTCAGATTATCGTAGAGATCTGACAGACTGGCTCCGTTTTTGTAGTAGTTTGCAGCCTGATGGGCTGCGATTGAGGAAGCCATGTTGTAGATCCTCGTGCTTTCATTTTTCAGGATCATTCTCTCTGCAAGAAAGGAACCTGCAGTGGAGGTGAAAAGAAACGTTATGAGGATCATCAGCAGAAAACTAATGATGAACTTCAGAGATAAGAGTCGTTTCATGAATTCTTGACCTCGAATTTATAGCCGATTCCCCATACGGTACTGATGGACCAGTTTGCATGATCCCGGATCTTTTCACGGAGACGTTTAATATGAACGTCCACAGTTCGGGTATCACCGATATATTCATAGCCCCAGATGTGATCCAGCAGCTGTTCTCTTGTAAATACCTGATTAGGTGAGGCTGCCAGGAAGTAGAGAAGCTCCAGTTCCTTTGGCGGCATGTCGATGGTCTGGCCCTTGTACACAACAGAGTAGTTGGTAAGGTTTACAGTCAGATCCTGGTATTCCACAAACTTGCTTCCTGAAGGAGCAGCAGCCACCGGCTGGAAGCGGCGCAGAACTGCTTTTACGCGTGCTACCAGTTCCTTGGAATCAAAAGGCTTGATCACATAGTCATCTGCACCCAGCTCCAGGCCCAGTACCTTGTCAAATACTTCTCCTTTTGCGGAGAGCATGATGATCGGAACATTGGACTTTTGACGGATCTCACGGCAGACCTGATAACCGTCGATTCCCGGGAGCATCAGATCCAGCAGGATCAGGTTCGGCTGGAAAGAGGAAAATGCAGTCAGCGCTGCCTCTCCATCGTTCACGATCATACATTCAAAGCATTCTTTGGTGAGATACAGGAAGATCAGTTCTGCAATGTTATTATCGTCATCTACAATCAATATTTTCTGTTTTGCCATTGTTTATTCTCCTGTCAGTTTTCCGGATCAGGATTTCCGGAAAGTTGCAATGGTTACACCGGCATCACCTTCACCGAAGGCTGCCTGATGGAACTCTTCCACGATTCTCTGGGTACGCAGATAATTCTGTACACCTTTTCTGAGGGCACCGGTTCCTTTTCCGTGTACAATGCGAACACTTGGAAGATGGGCAAGATAAGCATCATCCAGATACTTGTCCAGCTCAGCGATGGCCTCGTCCACGGTTTTGCCCAGAAGATTGATCTCAGTGTGGACAGTGGAAGATTTAGACATCTTGATCTTGCCGGAGCTTGTCTTGGCGAAGCTGCCGCCTGTGATCACCGGCTCATCGATCAGTACCAGATCAGAGATGTGGACCTTGGATCGGATGATACCCAGCTGTACAAAGAGGAAGCCCTTGGAATCCGGTTTGGTGCTGATGGTTCCCTTCAGATTCATGCTGAGTACTTTTACGTAATCGCCGATATGAATGTCCTTAGGAGTCAGCTGCTTGTGCGGTTTGCTTTCTGCTTTCAGTGTGTTCTTGGATCTGGTTTTGTCCAGTTTTCCGCGAAGGTCGGAACGTTTTTTCTCCATCTCTTTTACAGAGATGTTATTCTTGCCGAATTTCTGGAAGTCGCGCATGGTCTGGTCAGCGAAATCCTTTGCTTCCTGGAGTACGTTGCGTGCCTCTTCATTGGCCTTGGCAAGGATCTTCTCCTTCTGGCTGTCCAGTTTATTCTGCTTGTCAGCCAGCTGTTTCTTTAAGGATTCTGCTTCCCGTTTGTAGCGTTCTACTTCTTCCTTTTCACGTTCCAGGGCAATTCGGTTCTGTTCCAGATTCGTCAGGACATCCTCGAAGGATTCGTCCTGCTCGCTGATCTGCTGTTTTGCTTCATCAATGATGAAATCCGGAAGCCCCAGCTTGCTGGAGATGGCGAAGGCATTACTCTTTCCCGGAACACCCACCAGAAGTCGGTAGGTTGGGCGAAGAGTTTCCAGATCAAATTCGCAGCAGGCATTCTCAACCCCTGGTGTAGAGAGGGCAAAGACCTTCAGCTCACTGTAGTGGGTAGTAGCCATGGTGCGGATCTCCTGTCTGTGCAGGAAAGAAAGGATCGCAATGGCAAGAGCAGCACCTTCCGTAGGGTCTGTTCCTGCACCCAGCTCATCGAAGAGGACCAGAGAGTTCTCATCCGCCTTCTCCAGAAATGATACCGTATTGGTCATATGGGAAGAGAAGGTACTCAATGACTGCTCAATGCTCTGCTCATCACCGATATCCGCATACACTTCTGTAAAGAGTGCCAGGCGGGAACGGTCAAGTGCCGGAATATGCAAACCGGCCTGTCCCATCAGAGTGAGAAGACCGACGGTTTTAAGCGATACAGTCTTACCACCGGTGTTGGGACCTGTTATGATCAGCAAATCAAATTTATCACCTAAAGTCAGGTCGATAGGAACGACCTTCTTCTTATCAATCAGCGGGTGGCGTGCCTTGCGAAGCTCTACGATTCCATCTGTATTAAAGATCGGTTCTGTGGCATTCATGTCCATGGCAAGACCGGCACGGGCAAAGATGAAATCCAGCTCGGTCATGTTCTCCATATTGTACTGGAGAAGTTCTGTATAAGCTGCCGCCCGGGCACTTAAGTCTGCCAGGATCGTTTCAATCTCCTTGGCCTCTTTGATTTCAAGCTCGCGGATGTCATTGTTCAGTTTCACGATCGCCATTGGCTCAACGAAGATGGTGGAGCCGGTGGAGGACTGATCGTGGATCATACCGGATACCTGATTTTTATATTCCGCCTTGACAGGGATACAGTAGCGGCCGTTTCGCATGGTGATCACGGCATCCTGCAGATAACTGCGCATGGAGCCGGACAGCATGCCGGATAACTGAGAGTGGATCCTGTCAGAACAGCTCCGGATGTTTCTTCGGATGGATTTCAGGGCCGGACTGGCGTCGTCGCTGACTTCATCTTCAGAGACAAGGCATCGGCGAATCTCTGTTGAAAGAAGAGTCAGAGGCTCCAATGCATCGAAGAGAAGAGTCAGAGAATCGACCTGTTCTTCATTATTTTCTTTTCTGCCGTAAGCCTTTACTCTTGCGGTATTCTCCAGAAGAGAGGCAATCTGTAAAAGTTCTGTGATGTTTAAGGAACTTCCGATCTCAAGACGGCGGATGACCGGGTAAATATTTTTTACACTTCCAAAAGAAATGCTGCCTTTTTTAAAGAGATAGGATAATCCGTCAGCTGTCTGTTTCTGCATGGTCTCGATCTCTCCGAGAGAATCGGAAGGGACCAGGTTGCGGCATCTATCCTGACCCATAGGGGAGGAAGCTCTTGCAGTCAGCTGTTCGATGATCTTATCAAATTCCAGTGTTTTTAAAGCTTTTTTATTCATATAAAATTCCTTTTTCTGATATTCTTGCTATATTGTACTCTAAATTGCCCTGTTATTAAAGATTTTTGCATGAAAAAGATTTGTTACCATGCATTACATTCATAGATTGTTCATACTTCTATGATAAAATACTGATGTTCACGAATTGGTTTATGAGGATTCATATATGATAACGAATAATGAACAGAATGATCCGAAAAAAACGGATGTAAATCATACAGAAGAAGGGCAGTATTCCTTTATTAAAGAGACCAGGAAAAAGAGACCAATTGACAGATCAGACTGGATCAAAAGGGCTGGACTGACATTGGGATTTTCTGTTGTGGGTGGTCTTATTGCGGCATTGGTATTTGCTTTGTGTGCGCCTTCCTTCCTGAAGTTCCTGAATCCGATTCCGACTGAATCAGAGAAGATTGAGATCGCAACAGTGAGTGCATCTTCTGAAGAAGAGGAAGAGGAGAAAGAAGAGGAGACGAAAGAAGAGAAGGAGAAAGAGGAAGAACTGACTCCTGAGGATGAACAGGAACTGGCTATTCAGCAGTATGTTCAGACCTATAAAGGTTTAATGAACCTGGCAAGAGATGTGGAACGTTCCATGGTAGAAGTGATCGGCATCACCAGCCAGATGGATTATTTTAATCATGATTATGAAAACCGGCAGTCTGTTTCCGGATTACTGATTGCAGAGTCCAACAGTTCTATCTACTGTCTGACAGAAAACAGGGGGCTGAAAAAAGCAGAAGAGATCCAGGTGATCTTTTTCAATGGAGCAAGGGCAAAAGCCAGTGTCAAGGGAGTTGATAAAGAGACCAATCTTGCGGTCCTTGCCATTGACCGGGAAGAACTGGACGATGGCACAAAGAATACGATTCAGATTGCACAGTTTGGCAGTTCCAATGCATTACGGGTAGGAAGCCCTGTGATCGCTGTCGGAAGTATTACCGGACTCGGAGACAGTATGGAGTTTGGAATGATCACTTCCCTTCGCAATACCGTCAGCCTGTGGGATGCATCTTACAATGTTTTTTCCACAGATATGATCGGAAACAGTGTGGGAAGCGGTGTGCTTGTAAATATCAAGGGACAGGTTGTAGGTATAATCAGCCAGAACCTTAGTACAGACGATCAGAATCTGATCTCTGCTATCCCGATCCAGCAGCTTAGTTTTCTTATTGAAACCCTGATCAACGGAAGACCGCAGGTCAGAATCGGAATAAAAGGACAGAATGTATCTCCTGATATCAGCGATACAGCCGGAATCCCGGAGGGAGTGCTGGTGACAGCAGTGGATTCAGAGTCTCCTGCTATGTTTGCCGGAATCAAGGAACTGGATGTGATCACTGCAGTTGCAGGTAATTCTGTAGAAAATCTGCAGCAATATGAGAATGTTATTGCCGGATTGAAAGAGAACGAAGAGATCACCGTAAGTGGAATGAGACTGGGAACGGAAAATTATGAAGAGATCAGTTTCCGCTTGACACCAGAAATAAAATAATGCATCTTAATTCTTGGCTTGATACCAGTGCATAAATTACATCAGGTACGCTTCGGCGTACCTGAAATACATATAGAAGGATTTTTTACCATATGAAGTATATTAAAGAGTTCAGAGAGGGTGGACGTGTTGCCGGCATCTATCTCTGTAAATATCACCAGTCAGCAGTGACAAAGAATGGCAAATCTTATGAGAATGTGATCCTGCAGGATAAGACAGGAACCATCGATGCCAAGATCTGGAATCCTAATTCCAGCGGGATCGATGACTTTGATACCCTGGATTACATCGATGTGATGGGTGATATCAGCAGTTACAACGGTGCTCTGCAGGTATCCATCCAGAGACTGAGAAGAGCACAGGAGGGGGAGTACAATCCGGCAGATTATCTTCCATGCAGCCGCTATAGCATCGAAGAGATGTATACAGAGCTGCTGAAATATATAAACAGTGTGCAGAATCCCGCTCTGAAGAAGCTGTTAGAGGGTTTCTTTGTCCAGGATGAAGCATTTATCAAAACTTTTAAAGCTGCATCTGCAGCGAAATCCGTACATCATGGTTTTGTAGGTGGTCTTCTGGAGCATACCTTAAGTGTAACCAGAATGTGCCAGTTCTATACCAGAGTGTATCCGATCCTGAAGAGAGATCTGTTGATCACAGCAGCAATCCTGCACGATGTTGGAAAGGTAAGAGAGATTGCACTTTTCCCGGTGAATGATTATACAGATGACGGACAGCTGCTGGGACATATCATGATGGGCGCTGAGATGATCCACGATGCAGCCCGTGAGATCGATGGATTCTCTCCGGTGCTGGAGAACGAACTGAAGCATTGTATTCTGGCTCATCATGGAGAACTGGAATACGGATCACCGAAGAAACCGGCACTGGCTGAGGCGGTTGCCCTCAACATGGCAGATAATACCGATGCAAAGATGGAGACGATCACAGAGCTCTTTGAGAATGCAGACCCGCATGCCGAGTGGCTGGGATACAATCGTCTGTTTGAATCCAACATGCGAAAGACAGGAGAAGTCTGATGAGTTATCAGAAGAATGATATTCTGACCCTGCGGATCACTGACATGGGACTTGGCGGCGAAGGGATCGGTAAGACAGAAGACGGATATACAGTCTTTGTTAAAGATACCGTGACGGGAGATCTGGCAGAGATCAAAATCATAAAAGCAAAAAAACAGTATGGCTATGGCCGTCTGATGAAGCTGATCGAGGCATCCAATAAACGTACAGATCCTTTCTGTGAGAATGCCCGCAGTTGTGGAGGATGCCAGCTGCAGGCTGTTGACTATAAGGAGCAGCTGCTCTGGAAGCAGGAGAAAGTTCGCAACAATCTCATCCGGATCGGTGGCTTTGAGAACCCGGAAGTACAGCCAACTATAGGCATGGACAATCCGGTCCGCTACAGAAACAAGGCGCAGTTCCCGATCGGAAAAGATAAAGAAGGCAATCTGGTTGCCGGCTTTTATGCGGGAAGGACCCATTCCATTATCCCGTGTCTGGATTGTCAGCTGGGAGCAAAAGGTAACGAGCTCATTCTGACAGCTGTACTGGACTGGATGAAAGAGAATCGCATTGCATCTTATGATGAGAC
>JAKSRN010000080.1 GCA_024403585.1 Lachnospiraceae bacterium
TTTAGAGATTCGGGCCGTTTCTCCGGAGGCGGCCCATAAAAACACAGATAAACTTGACAAAAACGATAGGAAAAGAGTACTATAAAGGAGAATACAGCAATGGCAAATAAAATTGAAAGAAAAGATAGAAAATTCAGATTTGAGACACTTCAGCTTCACGTAGGACAGGAGAATCCGGATCCGGCATCCGATGCAAGAGCAGTGCCGATCTACCAGACAACATCTTATGTATTCAAAAACTCTGCTCATGCAGCAGCAAGATTTGGCCTGGCAGATGCAGGAAATATCTATGGAAGACTGACCAACTCCACACAGGGCGTTTTCGAAGATCGTATCGCAGCTCTTGAGGGTGGTGTAGCAGGTCTGGCAGTTGCATCCGGTGCAGCAGCGATCTCATATACCATTCAGGCACTGGCAAAAAGCGGAGAGCACATTGTAGCTCAGAAAACAATCTATGGCGGAACATCTAATCTTCTGGCACATACCCTTCCTCTTTACGGAATCAGTGCTACCTTTGTAGATGCCCATAACCTGAAAGAAGTTGAAGATGCTATTCAGGAGAATACAAAAGCTGTATACCTGGAGACGCTGGGAAATCCAAACAGTGATATTCCGGATCTGGATGCGATCGCTGAGATCGCTCATAGACACGGACTTCCGGTTGTTGTAGACAATACCTTTGGTACTCCTTACCTGATCCGTCCAATCGAGCACGGTGCTGATATCGTTGTTCATTCTGCAACCAAGTTCATCGGCGGACACGGAACCTCCCTTGGTGGTGTAGTGGTAGATGGCGGAACATTTGACTGGGCAGCAAGCGGCAGATATCCTTGGATCTCTGAGCCAAACCCAAGCTATCATGGAGTAAAATTCACTGAGGCAGCAGGACCGGCAGCATTTGCAACTTATATCCGTGCGATCCTTCTCCGTGATACAGGTGCAGCAATCTCTCCATTCAATGCATTCATTCTTCTTCAGGGTACAGAGACTCTGTCCCTCAGAATTGAGCGTCACAATGAGAATACCAAGAAAGTTGTAGAGTATCTGGCAGCACATCCTCTGGTTGAGAGTGTAAACCATCCTTCACTTTCTGATCATCCGGATCATGCTCTTTATGAGAAATACTTCCCGAATGGCGGCGCAAGCATCTTTACCTTCAATATCAAAGGTGGTCAGGAAGAGGCTCACAAATTCATTGATAATCTGGAACTGTTTTCTCTCCTTGCCAATGTAGCTGATGTAAAATCCCTTGTAATTCATCCGGCAACAACCACACACAGCCAGTGCACAGAGGCTGAGCTGCTGGAGCAGGGAATCAAACCTAATACAATCCGTCTTTCTATCGGTACAGAGAATATTGCAGATATCCTGCAGGATCTGGAAGAAGCTTTCAAAGCTCTCGCATAATACAGACACAAGAAATATGCAGGGGGGATCTTCTGCAGGGAAGCCGTTTGAAGGAAGACAGATGTGCAGAATGCAGGAGGAACCCTATGAAAATTTCTACAAAAGGCAGATATGCACTTCGATTGATGATCGATATTACCATGCACGGCAACGGAGCTCCGGTTCCGGTAAAAGATATTGCAGCACGTCAGGAGATTTCCGTAAAATATCTGGAGCAGATCATCTCTTCACTGGTAAGGGCAGGACTCTTAAACAGCATCCGTGGTCCACAGGGCGGATACCGTCTCACAAGACAGCCGTCTGAGTATACGGTGGGTGAGATCCTCAGACAGACCGAAGGGTGTCTGATCCCGGTGGAATGTCTGAATCCGAACAGCGGGACCTGCAGCAGAGAGTCTACCTGTGTAACCCAGCGTTTCTGGCGAGAACTGAATGATGCGATCAACTCAGTTGTGGATAAATATACGCTGGAAGATTTCAGAAGCTGGACAATAAACGAAGCAGACAACTATATCATCTAATGTGATCAGTGGGTTTCCTCTTATAAAAGGTCTCAAAGATCCGGAAGAGGAAAAAATCCAAAAGGTCTCAAAGACCCGAAAGAGGAAAAGATTCAAAAGGTCTCAAGGACCCGGAAGAGGAAAAAAAGATCCACATGGCAAAAAGGGGCAGATGGAAGCATCTGCTCCTTTTGAGTAAAAAAATCAAAAAAGTAGTTGACAATATAAACCACAAGTAGTATAGTATCACATGTTGACAGCAAAACAACACGCAGGTGTAGTTCAATGGTAGAACACCAGCCTTCCAAGCTGGATACGTGGGTTCGATTCCCATCACCTGCTTTGAGATCTGAAAAGCATCTCATAACTGAATATGCGCGAGTGGCTCAGGGGTGGAGTACAACCTTGCCAAGGTTGGGGTCGCGGGTTCGAATCCCGTCTCGCGCTTAGAAAACTCGGAATTCGATTTGGATTCCGGGTTATTTTTTTGCAAAAAATGCATGCACATTTTCTAAAATCCTGTATAGTAGGAAGAGAAACTATTTTTTCGAAAGGGGAATATAAATATGGCACATATGATTAGCAGAATGGCTGAACTTATAAATCAATATAAGATGCTGCTCTTGCCTTTTGGAATCCTGTTTTCACTGGCAATCTGTTTTTGCGGCTACAAATATATGAAGGCATGGATCGCAGCGGTGGGTTTCATGATCGGTCTCGGATTCGGAGTACTTGTCTGCTCCAGAATCGTCTCTTCACCGTTCTATATCCCTCTTTTAGTAGGAACCCTTCTGGGAATTGTACTGGCTATGATCTCCTACTTTATTGCGAAAGCAGGAATCTTTGGTCTTGTTGCGTTGCTCACAGGTGAGATGGTGTGGAATATTCCTGCTATGGACAGGCTTACAGAAAAAGTTGCAGGTCTGAATCTTCCGGGTCAGCTTTCTGCTGACATGGCAAGAGTTTTGCCGTTGGTACTGGCTTTTTTTGCAGCAGTGATCGTTGGTATGGTAGCGCTGAGGCTTACCCGTCCGGTGGTGATCCTCAGTACCGGTATTACAGGTGCGTTCAGAGCAGTTGCCTATCTCATGCTTCTTCTGAAGATTGAGACTACAGAGGAGACCAGACTGATCTGGATCGGAATGATGGTCCTTCTGTCACTGTTCGGTATTGTCGTTCAGTTCTTTACCACAAAAAAATAATGTTCCTGAGAGGAAAAGAGAGTAACTATGAAAAAGTATTACAGATGTTATGCAGAAGTTTCACTGGATGCGATCCGCTCCAATATTCTGCAGGTTAAAAAAAGAGTTCCTGATGATGTAAAAGTTCTTGCTGTGATCAAGGCAAACGGATACGGACACGGAGCGATTCAGGTGGGCAGATGTCTGGAGGATCTGGTCGATTTTTATGCAGTAGCCACTATTGAAGAGGCAGTTGAACTGAAAAAGAACGGACTGGTGCAGCCACTGATGATCCTGGGCTATACATCACCTAAGGAATATATGGATCTGCTTCGTTATGATGTCAGACCTGCAATCTACAGAAAAGAAGATGCAGAAGCCCTCAATGCCCTTGCACAGCATGCCGGCAAGAAGGCGAAGATCCATTTTGCGGTGGATACAGGAATGACAAGGATCGGTTTTCAGGTAACACCTGAGGAAGCTGACCGTATGGCTGAGATCGCTGCTCTGCCGAATATTGAGGTGGAGGGAATGTTCAGTCACTTCTCTTGTGCAGATATGGTGGATAAGGCATTTTCCAAAGGACAGATGGAGGCGTTTGAGAAGATGATCGATCTTCTGGAGGCAAGAGGTGTAGAAGTTCCGATCAAACATCTTTGCAACAGTGCAGGTATCATGGAATTTGATTCCCATCGCTACAACATGGTTCGTTCCGGTATCATTACCTATGGACTGTATCCTTCGGAGGAAGTTGTGAAAGAGAACCTGGATCTGATCCCGGCAATGAGCTGGAAATCCCATGTGGTACATGTGAAGGAAGTTTCGGCCGGACGCGGCGTCAGCTATGGAGCCACCTATGTAACAGAAGGCGAGTGTACAAAGATCGCTACTGTATCTGTGGGATATGCTGACGGATATCCGAGAGCCCTTTCTTCCAAAGGAAGAGTTCTGATCAGAGGACAGTATGCACCGATCATCGGCCGTGTCTGCATGGACCAGATGATGGTAGATGTTACACATATCCCGGATGTGTGCGTGGAAGATGTTGTTACACTGGTGGGTACTGACGGAGAGAATACCATCTCTATTGAGGAGCTGGGTGAGCTTTCCGGCAGCTTCAACTATGAGATGGTCTGCGATGTGTCAGCCAGAGTATCCCGTGTATATATCTGATTCTTTCTTGTTTTTTCTGAAGTACGCCCGGATTCCGTGGGCAGTAGTTCATTGACAGGCAGGAAAACACTATGTTAGTATAAAGTGTCAAAAAATGCTTACAGATTCGCACCGAATCGAAAGGAGATGCATATATGAGCACAACAGATCGCTATAGCAGCCCTCTTTCA
Organism: Lachnospiraceae bacterium; assembly: GCA_024403585.1. GTDB lineage: Bacteria > Bacillota > Clostridia > Lachnospirales > Lachnospiraceae > JAKSRN01. The sequence goes on from JAKSRN010000080.1 coordinate 4,432, forward strand.
GAGCGCTATGCCAGCAAAGAGATGCAATACATTTTTTCACAGGATATGAAATTCTCCACATGGAGAAGACTGTGGATCGCTCTTGCAGAGACCGAGAAAGAACTGGGTCTTAACATTACTCAGGAGCAGATTGATGAGATGAAAGCACACATCACAGATATCAACTATGATGTGGCAAGAGCACGTGAGAAAGTCGTTCGTCACGACGTTATGTCCCACGTATATGCTTACGGACAGCTGTGTCCTAAAGCAAAGGGAATCATTCATCTGGGAGCAACTTCCTGCTACGTAGGTGATAACACAGATATCATCGTTATGAATGAGGCTCTGAAACTGGTTAAGAAAAAACTGGTCAATGTAATCGCTGAGCTTGCTAAATTTGCAGATGAGCAGAAAGCACAGCCAACACTGGCATTTACACATTTTCAGCCTGCACAGCCAACAACTGTAGGAAAGAGAGCAACTCTCTGGCTGCAGGAGTTCGCAATGGATCTGGAGGATCTGGAGTATGTACAGAGCACACTCAGACTTCTGGGATCAAAAGGAACAACCGGAACACAGGCATCCTTCCTGGAGCTGTTTGACGGAGATCATGAGACCATTGACAAGATCGATCCGATGATCGCAGAGAAGATGGGCTTCAAGGCATGCTATCATGTATCCGGCCAGACCTACTCCAGAAAAGTAGATACCCGTGTACTGAATGTACTTGCCGGAATCGCTGCAAGTGCACATAAATTCTCTAACGATATCCGCCTTCTTCAGCATCTGAAAGAGGTTGAGGAGCCATTCGAGAAAACCCAGATCGGTTCTTCTGCAATGGCATATAAGAGAAATCCAATGAGAAGTGAGCGTATTGCTTCCCTGTCCCGTTATGTGATGATCGATGCCCTGAATCCGGCAATCACATCCGCAACACAGTGGTTCGAGAGAACACTGGATGACTCTGCAAACAAACGTCTGTCCATTCCGGAAGGTTTCCTGGCAATCGATGGTATCCTGGATCTCTGTCTGAATGTCGTTGACGGACTGGTTGTATATCCAAAAGTAATTGAGAAACGTCTGATGTCTGAGCTGCCATTCATGGCAACAGAGAACATCATGATGGATGCAGTTAAGAAAGGTGGCGACCGTCAGGAGCTGCATGAGAGAATCCGTACTCTGTCCATGGAAGCAGGAAAGACTGTTAAAGTGGAAGGCAAGGATAACGATCTTCTGGAGCGTATCGCAGCAGATCCTGCATTCGGACTGTCTCTTGAGGATCTTCAGAATACAATGGATCCTGCTAAGTACACAGGTCGTGCCGAGTATCAGGTTAACGCATACCTGAACAATGTGATCCGTCCTATGCTTGAGAAGTACAAGGATCAGCTTGGTATGACTGCTGAGATCAATGTATAACTAGAAGGAGATGTATGCATACAGCTTCCTTTACAGGAGCTTCTTCCCGGATGGGAAGAGATGACATTATCTTCAGGGAGAAATAAAACATGAAACAATGCAGAAAGATTCCTGTATATCTTCTGCTGCTGGTAGTCCTTCTGTCTCTTTCTGCCTGTGGCGAAAAGAGGCCGGAGGCTACAACTGTCTGTGTAGTAAAAGGCGGAAAACTGAAACAGATCCTTGTGGATCAGGCACCGGATTATACAGAGTCTGAACTGCAGGAGTATACAGAGGACAAGATTGCTGCCTATCTTGAAACAGAAAAAGAGGGTGACGTAAAGCTGGATTCCTGTAAAGAGGTAGATGGAGTGGTCTATATGGAGCTGCTCTTCGGAAGCGCGGCTGATTATAGTGCCATGACCGGGTTGCCCTGTTTTTTCGGAACTCTTGAAGAAGCTGTCGATGCAGGAACGGCGCCGGCGGGTACACTGGTGGCACCGGATGGAACGACAGTAGAATTTTCTGCCCTTCTGGCAGAACACCCGGATTACCATATGCTGGGACTGGCTGAGAATGTTCTGGTGCAGACGAATAAAGAGATCCTTTACTCAGTTGCGCCTGCTACAGTGACCGGTGAGAGAACAGCTGTGATCGGTGACGGGAATTCTGATACATCCGGTTATATACCGAGAATGACGGATGCTCCGGCTTATCTGATCTTTGAGTAGGTCAGTAAGTTGTGGAATAGATACAGAAATTTTTAAAACGAGGAGAAATAGTTATTATGGAAAAATCAATGGAGAAGATTGTAGCTCTTGCAAAATCCAGAGGTTTTGTTTATCCGGGTTCTGAGATCTATGGTGGTCTTGCAAATACCTGGGATTACGGCCCACTGGGTGTTGAGCTCAAAAACAATGTAAAAAAAGCATGGTGGCAGAAATTCGTTATGGAGAACCAGTACAATGTAGGTGTTGACTGTGCGATCCTGATGAATCCACAGACATGGGTTGCTTCCGGACATCTTGGCGGATTCTCTGATCCTCTGATGGATTGTAAAGAGTGCCATGAGCGTTTCCGTGCAGACAAACTGATCGAGGACTTCTGTGCTGAGAATGGTCTGGAGATCCCTAACGGCAGTGTTGACTCCCTGACTCAGGAGCAGATGAAAAACTTCATCGAGGAGCACAACATTCCATGTCCTACCTGTGGAAAACACAACTTTACAGATATCCGTCAGTTCAACCTGATGTTCAAAACCTTCCAGGGTGTTACAGAGGATGCTAAGAATACCGTATACCTTCGTCCTGAGACAGCACAGGGTATCTTCGTAAACTTCAAAAATGTTCAGAGAACATCCAGAAAGAAAATCCCATTTGGTATCGGCCAGATCGGAAAATCCTTCCGTAACGAGATCACACCTGGTAACTTTACATTCCGTACAAGAGAGTTCGAGCAGATGGAGCTGGAGTTCTTCTGTGAGCCAGGAACAGATCTTGAGTGGTTCCAGTACTGGAGAGGCTTCTGCATCAACTGGCTGAAAGCTCTGGGAATGAAAGACGACGAGATGCGTGCAAGAGATCATTCTCCTGAGGAGCTTTGCTTCTACAGTAAAGGAACAACAGATATCGAGTTCCTCTTCCCATTCGGATGGGGCGAGCTGTGGGGAATCGCAGATCGTACTGACTACGATCTGACACAGCATCAGAACGTATCCGGCGAGGATATGAGCTACTTCGATGATCAGAAGAAAGAGAAATACATCCCATACGTAATCGAGCCATCACTGGGTGCTGACCGTGTTGTTCTTGCATTCCTGTGTGCAGCTTATGATGAGGAAGTTCTGGATGCAGAGAGAAATGACGTTCGTACCGTTATGCATTTCCATCCTGCACTGGCACCTGTTAAGATCGCTGTTCTGCCTCTGTCCAAGAAACTGAACGAGGGTGCAGAGAAGATCTTCGCAGAGCTGTCTAAGAAATACAACTGCGAGTTTGATGATCGTGGAAACATCGGTAAGAGATATCGTCGTCAGGATGAGATCGGTACTCCATTCTGCATCACATACGATTTCGATTCTGAGACAGATCATGCTGTAACCATCCGTTTCCGTGATTCCATGGAGCAGGTTCGTGTTGCAATCGATGAGCTGGATGCTTACTTTGCAGATAAATTTACATTCTGATTTCTGTAAACAATAGTTTATAAACATAAGCGTGAATCAGAGAACCGGGAAATGCCTTTTCCCGGTTCTCTTTTT
>JAKSRN010000081.1 GCA_024403585.1 Lachnospiraceae bacterium
GTAACAAGGATGAGGATGTAGCCATTTTGTTTACAAAATGAGCGGAATCCGAATTCTTGTAGCGATGCGTGAGCTTTTAAGCGAAGCATCGCGTATTATCTAAAAGAATATAGCAAAATAGGCGAAATCCGGGCATGTTTACCTGCGGGAGAAAGGAATTATTCATATGCAGACAATCAAGATCAAAGATGATTTTATTAAATTAGGTCAGGCCATGAAACTGGCCAACCTGGTAAGTGACGGCGTAGAAGCAAAGTTTGTCATTCAGGACGGACTGGTTACCGTAAACGGAGAAGTGGATACCAGAAGAGGTAAAAAACTTGTTCCGGGTGATGTGTTTGCCTACCAGGGACAGGAAGTAAAAGTAGAGTAAACAGTATGTATATCAAATCTTTGGAATGCAAAAATTTCAGAAATTATGATTCGCTTTGTGCAACATTCGATCCGGGAACCAATGTTTTCTATGGGGACAATGCCCAGGGAAAGACCAATATACTGGAAGGAATGTATCTGTGCGGAACGACAAAATCACACCGGGGGAACAAAGATAAAGAGATGATCCGCTTCGGTGAAGAGGAAGCACATATCCGCATGGTGCTGCACAGAAAGAATGCAGACCATAAGATCGATATGCATCTTCGACAGAATAAAACAAAGGGTGTGGCCATTGACGGGCTTCCGATCCGTAAGGCTTCGGAGCTTTTCGGAATCGTGAATTTCGTGTTCTTTTCTCCGGAGGATCTGAATATTATCAAGAATGGTCCTGCTGAGAGAAGAAAATTTGTAGACAGTGAGATGTGTCAGCTGAATAAGCTTTATATGAGTGAGCTGTCCTCTTACAATAAAGTTCTTGCTCAGAGGAATAAACTTCTGAAGGATATGGCCTTTTCCCCTGCCCTTGCCGCTACGCTTTCCGTTTGGGATGAGCAGCTGATCAGTTACGGAAAAAATCTGATCCGGCAGAGGGAAGTCTTTATCAGGCAATTGAATACGATCAGTGGTGAGATCCATAGTCAGCTGACCGGTGGAAAAGAGGAAATCCAGATCCTCTATGAGCCGGATACCAGTGCTGATTCGTTTGAAGAAAACCTGGCAGCAAACCGGGAAAAAGATCTGCGATATAAGATGTCTTCTGTTGGACCTCACAGAGATGACATCTGTGTACTGGTCAACGGAATCGATATCCGGAAATATGGATCGCAGGGACAGCAGCGAAGTGCTGCCCTTTCTCTGAAGCTTTCTGAGATCCGGATGATCCGTACGATCGTGAAGACTACACCGGTCCTTTTACTGGACGATGTGTTGTCTGAACTGGATAGTAACAGACAGAGGTATCTTTTAAACAGCATAAAGGACATTCAGACCTTTATTACCTGTACCGGAATGGACGATCTTTTGGAGAATGACTTCCCGATCGACCGTATCTTCCGGGTGGTGAACGGAACAATCTGTTCAGAAGCTTCGGGTATGGATTCAGACAGGGAGAAACAAAATGAGTGAAGAGATGGAGAAAAAACAGGAATATGGTGCCGACCAGATCCAGATTCTGGAAGGTCTTGAAGCAGTGCGTAAACGTCCGGGTATGTACATCGGCAGCACTTCCTCAAGAGGACTGCACCATCTGGTATATGAGATCGTCGACAACTCTGTTGATGAAGCTCTTGCCGGTTTCTGTAAAAATATTGATGTAACAATTAACGAAGATAATTCGATCACTGTTGTGGATGATGGCCGTGGTATTCCTGTGGGCATCAACCAGAAGGCAGGTATTCCTGCTGTTGAGGTGGTCTTTACTGTGCTGCATGCCGGCGGTAAGTTCGGCGGTGGCGGATACAAGGTTTCCGGTGGACTCCACGGTGTAGGTGCATCTGTTGTAAATGCTCTCTCAACCTGGCTGGAGGTTACCATCCGAAGAGAAGGAAAAGTGTACAAACAGCGTTACGAGAGAGGAAAAACCATGTACCCTCTCACTGTTGTGGGTGAATGTGAGGCGGAGGAATCAGGAACTTCTGTTACGTTCCTTCCGGATCCTGATATCTTTGAGGAAACCGTATATGACTTTGATATCCTGAAGACAAGGATGCGTGAGACAGCATTTCTGACAAAGGGACTGCGAATTGTGCTGCATGATGTCAGAGGGGAAGAGAAGAAGACAAGGGAATTCCACTATGAAGGCGGTATCCGCGAGTTCGTGGAATATCTGAATAAATCCAAAACCGGATTATACGAGGATGTCGTATATTGCGAGGGAATCAAGGAAGGTGTGTCTGTGGAGGTTGCTTTCCAGCACAACGATTCCTATACAGAAAACTGTTATGGCTTTGTTAATAATATTAATACACCTGAGGGCGGAACCCATATCGTTGGTTTCCGTAATGCCATGACAAAGACATTCAATGATTATGCAAGAAAAAATAAGCTTCTGAAAGACAGTGAGCCAAATCTTTCCGGAGAAGATATCCGTGAAGGACTTGCAGCGATCATCAGTGTTAAAATTGAGGATCCTCAGTTTGAGGGTCAGACCAAACAGAAGCTGGGCAACAGTGAAGCAAGAGGTGCTGTGGACAATATTCTCAGCAACTATCTGCAGATCTATCTGGAGCAGAACCCATCTGTGGCTAAGACCATTATCGATAAGTCGCTCCTGTCCCAGCGTGCGAGAGAAGCAGCCAGAAAGGCAAGAGATCTCACCAGACGTAAATCCGCTTTGGATGGCATGTCTCTTCCGGGAAAACTGGCTGATTGTACAGACAAAGATCCTAAGAATTGTGAGATCTATATCGTAGAGGGTGACTCTGCGGGTGGATCTGCCAAATCAGCCAGAAGCCGTGCTACCCAGGCGATCCTTCCTCTTCGTGGAAAAATCCTGAATGTAGAGAAGGCAAGACTGGACCGTATCTATGGCAATGCGGAGATCAAAGCCATGATCACTGCATTTGGCTGTGGAATCAAAGAGGATTTCGATATTTCCAAACTCCGTTATGACAAGATCATTATCATGACGGATGCGGACGTTGATGGTGCCCATATTGCTACTCTGATGCTGACATTCATGTATCGATTTATGCCGGAGCTGATCCGTCAGGGACATGTATATCTGGCAAAACCGCCTCTGTATAAGCTGGAGAAGAATAAAAAAGTCTGGTATGCATACAGTGATGAAGAACTGGATCGTATTTTAGCTGAGGTTGGACGTGATTCCAATAATAAGATCCAGCGTTACAAAGGTCTGGGTGAGATGGATGCAGAGCAGCTTTGGGAGACTACCATGGATCCGGAGAGAAGAATTCTGCTTCGTGTAAACATGGATGAAGAGCATTCTTCTGAGCTGGATATTACATTTACCACTCTGATGGGTGATAAAGTTGAGCCGAGAAGAGAGTTCATTGAAGAACGAGCAAAGGATGTTAAGAATCTGGACATCTGATGATTGAAACCGGTCCGCAAAAGATATGGAATGCGGTCCGCATGAAAGGCGTACAACAATGCAGGATAACATGTTTGATAAAATTGAAGATGTCGATCTGAAGAAGCGAATGGAAGAATCTTACATCGATTATGCCATGAGCGTAATTGCTTCACGTGCTCTTCCTGATATCAGGGATGGTCTGAAGCCGGTGCAGAGACGAATTCTCTTTTCTATGATCGAGTTGAACAACGGTCCGGATAAACCGCACAGAAAATGTGCCCGTATCGTCGGTGATACCATGGGTAAATATCATCCACACGGTGACAGTTCCATCTATGGTGCGCTGGTCAATATGGCACAGGACTGGTCTACCAGATATCCGCTGGTAGATGGCCACGGAAACTTTGGTTCTGTGGATGGTGACGGTGCTGCGGCTATGCGATATACTGAGGCCCGCCTCAGTAAGATCTCTATGGAGATGCTGGCTGACATCAATAAGGACACCGTTGATTTCGTTCCGAACTTTGATGATACGGAGCGTGAGCCGAAGGTTCTTCCGGCACACTATCCGAATCTTCTTGTAAACGGTACCAGCGGAATCGCTGTTGGTATGGCTACCAATATTCCGCCTCATAACCTTCGTGAGACCATCGGTGCAGTGATCAGGATCATCGATAACATTGTAGAGCATGATTCTGATACCACTATTGATGAAATCATGCAGATCGTAAAAGGTCCTGATTTCCCAACCGGAGCCGAGATCATGGGTAGAATGGGAATTGAGGAAGCTTACCGCACAGGACGTGGAAAGATCCGCGTGCGTGCCATCAGCAATATCGAAACTCTTCCAAACGGAAAGAGTCAGATCATTGTTACTGAGATCCCGTATATGGTGAATAAGGCCAGACTCATTGAGAAGATGGCTGAACTGGTCCGTGATAAAAAAATCGATGGCATTACTGCCATTAACGATCATTCCAACCGTGAAGGTATGCGCATCTGTATTGAACTCAGAAGAGATGCCAATGCCAACGTGGTGCTGAATAAGCTGTATAAACATACCCAGCTGCAGGATACCTTTGGTGTGATCATGCTGGCGCTGGTGGATAACCAGCCGAAGGTGCTGAACCTTCTGGATATGCTGAAATATTATCTGGCTCATCAGGAAGAGGTTGTTACCAGAAGAACCAGATACGATCTGAATAAGGCAGAGGAAAGAGCCCATATCTTAAGCGGCTTACTCCGGGCTCTGGATCATATCGATGAGATCATCCGGATCATCCGTGCATCTGCCAACACAGCAGAAGCAAAAGCAAACCTGATCCAGGCGTATAACTTTACAGAGGTACAGGCACAGGCCATCGTTGACATGCGTCTGCGTGCTCTGACAGGTCTGGAAAGAGGCAAGCTTCAGAATGAATATGATGAGCTTCAGGTAAAGATCCGTGAATACAAAGAGATCCTCTCTGACAGAAAGATGCTTCTGAATGTGATCCGGGGCGAGCTTTCTCTGATCGCTGAAAAATATGGCGATGACAGAAGAACCCGTATCGGCTACGATATTCTTGATATCACAACTGAGGATATGATCCCTAGAGAGAATACCGTAATCGCCATGACAAGAATGGGTTACATCAAACGTATGACCATCGATAACTTCCGCAGCCAGAACAGAGGCGGCAGAGGAATCAAAGGTATGCAGACCATTGAGAATGATTATATCGATGAGCTGTTGATGACCAATACTCACAACTATATGATGTTCTTTACCAATACAGGACGCGTATACCGGATCAAGGTTTATGAGATTCCTGAGGCAAGCAGAACAGCAAGAGGAACAGCCATCGTCAACCTTCTTCAGCTGCAGCCGGGTGAGAGTATCACTGCAGTTATGGCTACCGATAAGTTTGATTCCAATACCTCACTGTTTATGGTAACCAAGAAGGGTATTGTGAAGAAAACTCCAGTACGTGAATTTGCCAATGTGAGAAAGAATGGTCTGATCGCCATTAATCTTACTGAGGATGATGAGCTGATCGAAGTTAAATTCACGGATGCGGCTAAGAATATCCTTCTTGTCACAAAACAGGGTATGTGTATCCGCTTCAAGGAAACAGACGTGCGTGCAACCGGACGTGCTTCCATGGGTGTTCGTGGTATTACCCTGGATCCGGGTGATGAGATCGTTGCAATGCAGCTGGACTGCCAGGGAGACTGCATGCTCTTTGTAACAGCAAAGGGTTATGGTAAGAGAACCCTCATGAGCGAATTCTCTGTTCAGGGTCGTGGCGGAAAAGGTGTAAAATGCTACCGCATTACCGATAAGACCGGTGAAGTAGTCGGTGTGAAGGCTGTCAATAATGACAACGAAGTCATGCTGATTACAGATGAGGGAATTATCATCCGTATTGCCTGCAGCGATATTTCCATTATTGGACGTATTACTTCCGGTGTGAAACTGATGAATGTGTCAGATAATGTGAACGTAGCATCCATTGCTAAGGTTCGTGAGAAGAATGCAGAGGGCAATGCCGCTGATGAGGAAGAAAATCCAACTCTCGAAGAGGCTGAGGCTGTGGAAATCAGCACAGGAGATTCCGAAGAGGGAGTAGAAGAGGGTAAGCCGGCATTTTCTACAGAGGATGGACTTCCTGAAGAAGTGTCCCGTCTCTTAGAAGCTGCAGAAGCTGATGCGGAAGACGATACAAAAGAGTAAAAAAGTGAAATGATATTCAGCAGTCGGAATTCCGGGAGATCGGGATTCCGACAAGCTATTTATCTATATCGGAGAATACTCCTGTTTCTGCATTGAGTAATAACACAGCAGTTACAGTGGGAAGATCACTCTCCGACTTGAATATAAAAAAGCGAGGATAAACAATTGAGAACAATTCATGTGGATAAAGTAACAGAAAGCATCCGTGAGATGTGTATATCTGCAAATCATTATCTTGCTCCTGATATGGACAAGAGAATGAAAGAGGCTGTGGAGATGGAAGAATCCCCACTTGGAAAGCAGATTCTTGAGCAGTTGCAGGAGAATCTGAAGATCGCCGGAGAGGATATGATCCCAATCTGCCAGGATACAGGAATGGCAGTAGTATTCATGGAGATCGGACAGGATGTGCATTTTGAAGGCGGTAATCTGGAAGATGCGATCAACGAAGGTGTTCGTCAGGGATATGTGGAGGGATTCTTAAGAAAATCCGTAGTAGGAGATCCACTGATCCGTGAGAATACAAAAGATAATACACCGGCAGTTATCCATTATTCCATCGTTCCGGGAGAGCAGGTTAAGATCACTGTAGCTCCTAAGGGATTCGGAAGTGAGAACATGTCCAGAGTATTCATGTTGAAACCAGCTCAGGGTATTGAAGGTGTGAAGGATGCGATCCTGGAAGCAGTTCGTGATGCAGGTCCTAATGCCTGCCCTCCTGTAGTAGTAGGAGTTGGAATCGGTGGTACTTTTGAGAAAGCAGCTCTCATGGCAAAGAAAGCTCTTTCCAGACCGGTTGACCAGCATTCTGATATTCCATACGTGAAAGAGATGGAGGAAGAGCTTTTAGAGAGAATCAACGGACTTGGAATCGGACCAGGCGGTTTAGGCGGACGTGTTACAGCTCTTGCTGTAAATATCAATACCTATGCTACCCATATTGCCGGACTTCCACTGGCTGTAAATATGTGCTGTCATGTAAACAGACATGCAGTAACAATTCTGTAAGGAGGAGAAAAGGATGAACAAACATATTCAGGCTCCTCTGATCGAAGAGGAAATCTGTGATTTAAGAGCAGGCGACTACGTATATATTTCAGGTGTGATCTATACAGCACGTGACGCTGCACATAAGAGAATGCAGGATGCACTGGATCAGGGACAGGAGCTTCCGATTGATCTTGAAGATAATGTGATCTATTATATGGGACCATCTCCTGCAAGAGAGGGCCGTGTTATTGGTTCCGCAGGTCCAACTACAGCTTCACGTATGGACAAATATGCTCCAAAACTGATGGATCTTGGACTCAAGGGAATGATCGGTAAGGGAAAACGTACAAAAGAGGTACTGGATTCCGTTGTACGCAATAAAGGTCTGTATTTTGCAGCAGTTGGCGGAGCTGGCGCTCTTCTGTCCAAATGTATCAAAGAGGCAGAAGTGATCGCATATGATGATCTGGGAACAGAGGCAATCAGAAAACTGACTGTTGAAAATCTTCCTGTAATCGTGATCGCTGACAGAGAGGGAAATAACCTCTATGAGACAGCAATCAAACAGTATGCTAAATAAGCAGAAGTAAAAACGAATACGGAAAACGAAAAATAAAAAAATATCAAATTTGTAGTTGACAATAAATTTACAGATATGTATAATACAAAATGCGTCACGTAGTTGGCGTGCTATATTTTTTATAATTTAGGCATTCGGAGAAATACTCAAGTGGCTGAAGAGGTGCCCCTGCTAAGGGTATAGGTCGTTTGCGCGGCGCGAGGGTTCAAATCCCTCTTTCTCCGTTCTAAATTAAAAAAATAAAGTGAAAAAAGTTGTTGACAGAACAGCTGAGAAGTGATATTCTAATTGAGCTGTCGCTGATAACAACAGCAAACGAACATTGA